>NZ_SMMB01000218.1 GCF_009711365.1 Xanthovirga aplysinae
AGTTTAATTTTTCGAAAAAGCAGTTGATCTTTAGAAAAAGAGTGGAAACATATTCTGTGGGTGTGTTTCTTGGACCTATTGGCAGGTATTTCAAATCAAAGAAATGTTCTTGGTAAGGGGGATGGAATACTCTTTCATAGGTTAAAGATTGGTTTTTGTTTTTCTCATCTATTTTCCTTGTTGGGAGAAAGAAATAGGAATTTAGAGTTTTAATCAAAAGACCAAACTTTTTCAGGAGTAATGGCATAATCCATTTTATAGTCATACTCATGGGTGCCTTCGATAAAAGGAATGGGAGGCTCAAGGGATAAACCTATTGTTACTAAATCGGGACGACATTTGCTTAGGAAACGATCGTAAAATCCCTTCCCATAGCCTACGCGGTGACCTTGTTCGTCAAAAGCCAGAAGTGGAAGTAGTACTAAATCGATTTTCTCTGATGGAAGTAGTTCGGCATTTACAGGTTCAGGGATTCCCCATTTGTTATCTATCAATTGAGTGTTTTCAGTAAGTAGATAGTTTTCCATTTCCATGCTTTGGAAATTACTTACAGAAACAGCTATATCTACCGGAGGATGAAGTGTTCGGAGTCCCTCAATTATTAACCAGGTGTTTATTTCCCTGTTTTTTAAAATAGGGAGAAAACAATGGACGCAAGTGATCTTGTGAAAATTAAAGCTATCGAAAAACAGGTTGCGAATAGATTTACATCGTTGTTCAAAATCCTCTTCTCC
>NZ_SMMB01000334.1 GCF_009711365.1 Xanthovirga aplysinae
AAAGACATAAAGCTTAAAAAGGTAAATCAACTACGATACGTTCTTTTTTTAGAGAATTATTATAAAAACTATAAGAGCAGATATTTATCTTTAAATTTGCGTTTAAAATTGTTATATCGCATTTATCTTTTTTTAAATAATAAAGCCAATGGCAAGAATTTTAACCGGGGTACAGAGTACAGGTCGACCACACCTTGGCAACCTATTAGGAGCAATAATCCCCGCTATTGAATTATCTAAGGAAAAGGGAAACGAATCCCTCTTTTTCATTGCTGACCTTCATTCCTTAACCACAATTAAGGATGCCGAAGAACGTATTAACAATATTAATGCCACAGCTGCCGCCTGGTTGGCATGTGGTTTTGATACCGAACAAAATATCTTTTACCGACAATCCCGAATTCCGGAAGTATCGGAGCTCAACTGGTACTTAAGCTGCTTTACCCCTTATCCGATGCTTGCCAATGCACATTCTTTCAAATCAAAAGCAGAAAAGCTCTCAGATGTGAATGCAGGCTTATTCACTTATCCCGTATTAATGACGGCAGATATTATCCTTTTTGATGCTGATAAAGTTCCTGTTGGGAAAGATCAATTGCAACATTTAGAAATGGCCAGAGATATTGCCAGCTCATTTAATCATAAGTATGGAGATGTATTTGTCCTCCCGGAAGCCATTATCGAAGAAAATCTGATGACCATTCCAGGAGTAGACGGACAAAAAATGAGTAAATCTTATGGGAATACGATTGACATTTTTCTTCCTCCTAAAAAGCTACGGAAACAAATTATGTCTATTATCACAGATAGTACTCCTCTAGAAGAGCCTAAAAATCCTGATACCTGCAATGTTTTTGCTCTTTATGAGCTACTAGGCCGCCCAGAGCAAATTGAAGAAATGAGACAGAATTATCTGGGTGGGCATTACGGCTATGGACATGCGAAACAAGCACTCTTTGAATTGATTATTCAAAAATTTGAAAAGGAAAGAGAATTATTTGATTTCTATATCTCTAATCCGGAAGAATTGAATGAAAAACTTAAAGTTGGAGAGGAAAAAGCCCGAGCCATCGCGGGCCCTGTTCTAGAAAAGGTAAAGAAGTGCTTAGGGTATTTATAATATAAATAAGAAGAGATTTGAATCAAAAAAAGCGGTTCTCATAA
>NZ_SMMB01000057.1 GCF_009711365.1 Xanthovirga aplysinae
GTGGTGGAAAGGTCCTGGGCAAAAGCCGTTGTTGCCGCTAGCATAATCAGCAGAACAGGGGTTAGTAGTTTTTTCATAATCATGTGAAATTTTAAGGGGTAAAAGAACTTGAATTGATTTGTATTGGATTGAATTGAAGAATTATTTGGGTGGTCAGTGGGAAGAGAAGAAGGAAAAACCCAAAAACGGGGAGTTTGTTTAGGCTTAGGAGTTAAATGTAAGTAAAAACCTTACACAAAAAATTTGATTTCGATCA
>NZ_SMMB01000439.1 GCF_009711365.1 Xanthovirga aplysinae
GGGAAATAATATAATTTAATAATGAGTATCGAAGCATTAACATTTCTAAAAACTCTCCTTAATGATACCAATAATAAAGTCCAACTGGTCTTTGGTTAAAGCAGATCCTGAAGGCAAACATAGCCCCCTTTCAAATAAACGTTCTGAAAACTTATTCCCAAAATAAGGGAAATTTCGATAGAGGGGCTGCAAATGCAAAGGTTTCCAAAGGAGACGAGACTCTATATTATGGCGTAAGAGTCTAAGCCGAAGTTGTTCTCTATTCACCCCCTTTATATATTCCGGATGAATCAAGATACAACTTAGCCACCGATTAGAATAAAAGCCTTTTGGTTCAGGCAAAAATTCAATTCCCTTAATAACAGACAAATGCTTTTCATAGTAAGCATAAATTTCCCTTCTCCGTCTAATCCGCTCAGAAAGTACCTTCATTTGAGCTACTCCAATAGCAGCACAAACATTACTCATACGATAATTATAGCCCAATTGAGAATGTTCATAATGAGGAGCCCCATCTTTGGCCTGAGTAGCAAAAAAAAGTGCTTTTTTGATTAAATCCGGATTCTCGGACACCAAAGCTCCTCCCCCAGAAGTAGTGATAATCTTGTTTCCATTAAAAGAATAAATACCCATTTGGCCAAAAGTACCTAGGGCCTTTCCTTTATAATTTGAGCCCAATGCTTCGGCAGCATCTTCAATGAGAGGAATTTTATATTTTTTAGAAATATCAATGATTTCTCCCAGTTTAGCAGGCATACCATATAAATGAACCAAAATAATAGCTTTGGGCTTCTTCCCATTTACGATTCGAGATTGAACAGCCTGTTCCAAAGCATTGGGACACATATTCCAAGTTTCCAGTTCACTATCGATAAAAACGGGAGTAGCTCCTTGATATAAAATGGGGTTGGCAGAAGCCGTAAAGGTGAAAGAGGAACAAATCACTTCATCCCCTTGCCTTATACCCAAAAGTCGAAGGGCCAAATGCAAAGCCGCCGTGCCGGAAGAAAGGGCAAGGGATGATTGGCATTGAACAAAATTAGAAAGAACTTTTTCAAATTTCCTCAAAAAAGGTCCTCCAGGCGCCACCCAATTGGAATCAATAGCCTCGGTGATTAATGCTTTTTCCTCCCCCCCCATGTGAGGAGGAGAAAGCCATATCCTATCCTCATTGATTTTGGCCTTAGGTCTGGTTTCCTTTAAATTTTCCTCTTTTAATCCCTCCATCTACTTTTTTTTGAAAAAGACGAAGAAAAGTAAGCATTATTATTTTCAAATCCAGCCAAAAAGATTGGTTTTCTACATAGTAGAGATCTAACTCAAACTGTTCTTCCCATGAAATTTGATCTCTGCCATGGATTTGAGCCCATCCAGTAATACCTGGTTTTACTTCATGTCTTCTTTTCTGACGTTCGGTATATAAGGGGAGGTATTCAGGTAAAAGGGGCCGGGGACCCACTAGGGACATATCTCCTTTTAAAACATTTAACAGTTGAGGGAGTTCGTCGAGGGAGGTTCTTCTAAGGAAGGAACCTAGTTTGGTTATTATTTGATGGTCCTTTAATAGTTTCCCATTACTCTCTTGACTTTCAATCATGGTTTTGAATTTCCAGATTAAAAAAGCCTTGTTATTTT
>NZ_SMMB01000380.1 GCF_009711365.1 Xanthovirga aplysinae
GAAATGGACTATCAGGCCGTTGAGCCTTTTAGAAAAACATTTCCTCAAGTTTTTCATCTTCCACAAAGAAAAAGATCAGATTCAGTATCTAAGGAAATGAAGAGCTTTTTGGATTTGATTATAAAGGAAAATCAGAATAATAACTCCTGGTCAAAAGCAATGGTGAACCGCTTGGGTGAAATAATATTCATTCAAACAATCAAAGATTATTTTAGAATTAATGCTAAAAATCCAAATTTAAACAATCCCCTTAATAATGAAGCCATTGACAAAATCTTACAATTAATTCATCAATTTCCAGAAAGGAATTGGTCAGTGGCTAACCTTGCCAAAGAAGCGGGAATGTCCAGGACTTATTTTTCTAACACTTTTCGAGACCTTACAAAATTCACTCCCATGGGGTATGTTACTAATTGGAGAATTATAAAAGCCCGTGAATTACTTAAAAACCAAAATTACAAGATTGGTGAAGTAGCTGAAAAGGTAGGATATTCTTCGGAAGCCGCTTTTAATCGTAGTTTCAAAAAACATACATCTTTTAGCCCTGCTGCATTTCGAAAAAAGGAGAAAGAACAAAAATAAAATTGTCAATCCTATAGCTAGAAAAAATAACGGTTACAGCATATCAATAACCTGTTGAAAGGAATTTTAATTTTATAGATCTATAAAGAGAAACCAGAGCTTATTTTCAATTTTTATGAATGACTCCAATAAAAACCTTAATAAGCTCATGGAAACTCTATTATTGGGGTTAAAAATTATGAGGCAGTCGTAACAATCAATGTCTGCTCTGACTCCCCCTACGTTAAAAAAGAGCTTTATCCTCTTTTTTTATCCTTGTATATAAAATGAGTTCAAGACAGCACCTTAAACATAATCCATATACATTTTACTGAAACCTCTAGGAAATTACTTGGTCTCAGACCACTGCCATACCTAATGCGATCATTTTTCAAGTGTGAAAGCCCACAATTTCTTTCGGTAACCCTTAGAAGGTCCCTCTTTCAATGACACCTCCTCATTTGACCACTCAAGGCCTGAAGAAATCATAAACATTATTAACCTCCCAAACACCTATCTTCAATAATTCATTTTAGTTAAAATAAATTAAAAACATTTCTTTATTTTTTCCCATAAAAGAGGGATCATAGAACTAGTTCAAGCCATTATGGCTTAAAAAATATTATCCTCCGGCCGGAAGGAAAAACTTGTTTTTATTTATTCCCTTATTTTTCTAGTTTAAAAAGGTTCAATTAAAAAACAAGCACAGATTGAATTGTAACAGATTATTCTACGCAGTACTGGTTAAAAAAATAAAACCAAAAAA
>NZ_SMMB01000115.1 GCF_009711365.1 Xanthovirga aplysinae
GTTGGATTGATAGTGTATACAAAACTTTGGATGATGATCATAACATCCAAAGATTTAGTCCGCGAAAGCATGGAAGTGCCTATTCTCAAGCGAATATAGAGAGACTAGATTGGCTTTTTAAAAATAAATTGATTCACTACTCTCTGGTTGAATCTATTGGAAAAGTACTTTCTAATGAATTTGTGTTTGCTTCGGATATTTTATCTGAGATTAAAAAAGATAAAGTAGCCTGGAAAAACTTTATGGAATTTTCTGATTCTTACAAGCGGATACGAATTGCCTATATAGAAAGTGCAAGGAATCGACCTGAGGAGTTTAAGAAACGCTTATTAAACTTTTTGAAAAAAACCAAGGAGAATAAATTAATAAAAGGATTCGGGG
>NZ_SMMB01000305.1 GCF_009711365.1 Xanthovirga aplysinae
TATCCCATTTGTTTTTTGCATGAGTTAATCTCTTCCTATTCGTACCATCACTATTTATTGTATGAATAGACCAGGTCTTCTTGTCATCATATTTTGCATAAAAAGCGATGCGTTTTCCATCAGGCGACCAAGCGGAATAGCCATTACCACCAGCAAAATTTGTAATTTTAATTTTTGATTTACCTTCTGTATTGGTCAGATAAATATCCCAATTAGTTGATTCATTGGAAGAATAAGCAATCGGATAGGATGTTGATTCAGTTTCACATCCACTACACATTATCAACAGAGAAAGTAAGAGGGATATTGAAGGGTAAATTGATTTCAAGATTTTTTCCTTTTTTGTGATTAATAACCTTCAAAGCCAATGATGGCTTGGGCCTCATCCTTCGTTTTTTAAGTAAACTAAGAGTGCCAATGGTAACGATTCGAAATTTAAATACTGAAGCTCTACTGACTTATAGCTGACTGCTGGCTAACGCTGAAATACCGCATATCCACTATTAGAAATAATTTTTTTTACTGAAGAACCATCCTTATTCATAACATAGATATGTTTATCTTTTTCGTAATCCATGTGTGGTGAATATATTATTTTAGAACCATCAGGGGACCAGGATGGGTACCAATCATCAACATCATTATTTGTTAGTCGTTTTTGATTGGAACCATCTATATTCATCACATAAATTTCAAAATTTCCATCTCTATCAGACATAAAAGCGATTTGCTTGCCATCAGGAGAAACGTCAGGGTGCCAATCCTGAGCTTCATTATCTGTCAACTTAATTATGTTCTTACCATCAATATCAGCTATGTATATTTCACTTTTTTTATTTATCCATTCTGAGTAAAAGACTATTCTACCATCTGGTGTAAAATATGGACCGCAACCTTTTAGTGATTTTATTTGAGTAGGTTCGCTACCATCTGAATTCATAATCCAAATTTCATACTGCCAAATTCCTTCCGAATCTTTGTATTGTCTTGCAAAAGCAATTGTTTTTCCATCCGGAGTCCATGCAGGTGCGCTATCCCATTTGTTTTTTGCATGAGTTAAT
>NZ_SMMB01001019.1 GCF_009711365.1 Xanthovirga aplysinae
ATTTGGTTAAAACAACCCTAATTATTTATTTATATTTTTTCATTATTTAATACTATTTATTAAAATTATCTTAAATTTATTATAAATTTTCCTTCATTTTCATAAGATTAACTTTGAAATGGAGTTTTTTTTCATTTAATTTTTGATTGATTTAATCAGAAACTATAACGTTTTCTGGATTTTTTTTAAACCATTTAAATTATAACAATGAAAAAACTACTCACTCTATTTTTGGCAATCGCCTTAGGATTTACATTTGCCAATGCCCAGGACATAAATTTTGGACCAAGAGTTGGTTTTAACTATGCGGGTTATATTTCAGAAGGAGATGGTTCAGCAAGGCCTTCTCTCCAATTTGGTGCTTTTCTCGAAGCCAAATTAGGTTTATTCTCCATTCAACCTGAAGCCTTAATTTCCATGCAAGGGGTAAATTCAAACCTTGGGGCGGGAGCGGAAGCTTTAGGATTAAGAGATACTGATTTTACGGATAAAATCACCTATTTAAATGTTCCTGTAATGGTAAAATTGAATCTTCCTCTTGGTTTAAATATTCAGGCAGGCCCACAATTTGGATATGTACTAAGTGCCAAAAGGGATTTTGAAGACGATAATTTAGCACTACCAGAAGTTCTAGGAGGTCTACCTATAGAGGATGGGGATATCAATAATCTAAAAGAATTGGATTTCACCCTAAATGTAGGTGCTGGATTTGAAATTGGAAAATTTGATATTGCAGCCCGATATAATTTTGGGCTAACTGATTTGAGAAAAGACAAGAATTATGAACCATCATCTCCAGAAGCTTTTACGGATACCTTCAGAAATATCAGTGGTGGGGATATAAAAACCCAAAACCTCTACCTCTCGGTTGGTTATAAAATTTTCTAATTACTCACACCTTCTTTTAAAAAACCTGATTCTAACTTATGTTGAATCAGGTTTTTTTTATGCTCTTCCACTGGATTCTCCTAGAAACTCCCTATATTATACTTCCAGTCACCAACTTATTCCCTTTCCCTCCTCCTCAGGAATTTTACTTCTCCTTTAAAAGGAACAATTCAATACCACCACTAATCAATATTCTAACCTTAAAAACATCCATCTCATGAAAAAAACAATTACCATTTTCCTATCCTGCTTTCTATTGGCATCCTTTTCAAAAGCACAAGAACTAAACCTGGGTGTAAGAGCCGGTCTAAACTACGCCGGTTATATTGCTGAAGGTGAAGGATCCGCCCGTGTATCCACACAATTTGGAGCTTTTGCCAATACCAAATTTGGCATGGTTATCTTACAACCAGAAGCTTTAATTTCCCTTCAAGGAGCCAAAGCCTCTATTCCCAGCCTGGATGCTATGAACTTAAATTCGGACTTCACAGATCGGATCACCTACCTTAACCTTTTGTTAATAGCAAAGATCAATATTTTCTCAGGCTTTAACCTCCAAGCCGGTCCACAATATGGTTATGTACTAGCCGCCAAAAGAGACTTTAAAAAAAATGATTTGGCCTTGGGTCCAGCATTAAGAATTCAAGACGGAGACATTGTCAATCTCAACAAATATGACTTAAGTTTTAATTTCGGAATAGGTTACGATATTGGAAGATTTGATATAGCTGCTCGCTATAATTTAGGATTAAAAGACCTTAAGAAGGACAAAAAATTTGTACCCAACCGAGAAAGCGATGAACAATTCCGATTGGCAGGAGGAACAGAAGACATCAAGAATCAATTAATTTACATTTCATTAGGATATAAATTATTCTAAAAATAGGTTTAAAAAATAACCCTGAGGGTCTCTCTGATTATTCTGGTTCCCTGGCTTTCTTCATTTTATTTATGAATTGTAAGCTCCTAAACCATGTCCAGTTGAAGTCAAAAAAAAGAATAATTTGACCAAAAGGCAAAGGGTCGTAAACAGGGGTAGCTCCTAAGAGGGGCCTCCCTTGTTTCATATCTAACCGACTTGTTTCCAAGGGGAAAAATAATTATTATAAAGCTATATTTTCCTAATAAAAATTCCTTACCTGTTAAATCAAAATTAGCCATGAAAAATTTTCTGATTTGTGGGTTTATTTCACTTTGTATACTCACCTCCTGTAAAGAGGAATTACCAAAGGAAATTCGAAATTTCCAGGATATTGAAAAATCCCTACTAACAGAATTTATTTTGGCAGAAGATGGAGATACCATTGAAATTGATAAAGGGCAATTTCTTTTCAAGAGAAGCCTGATATTAGACAATAAGAAAAATATGGTAATTCGAGGCAAAGGTATCGATCAAACCATTCTTTCATTTAAAGGGCAAGAAGAAGGAGCTGAAGGCATTAAAATCACGAATTGCACCAATATTGTGATAGAAAACTTAACTGTTGAAGACGCAGCTGGGGACAATATCAAAGTAATGGAAACGGAAGGGATCACTTTTAGAAATGTTAAAGTTTCCTGGACCGGAGGTCCTAAAACAACAAATGGGGCATATGGTCTATACCCCGTTATTTGTAAAAACGTGTTAATAGAAAAGTGTATAGCTACTGGTGCTTCAGACGCGGGAATCTACGTAGGACAATCAGATCATGTAGTAATCAGAGAAAATAAGATTTATAAAAACGTTGCTGGTATTGAAAGTGAGAATTCAAAATACGTAGACATCTACAATAATGAGGCTAGAGACAATACAGGAGGTATTTTAGTTTTTGACCTTCCCGCCCTTACCCAATATGGAAACCATGTAAGGGTATTCAATAACAAAATTATAGAAAACAATCACCGTAATTTTGCTCCACCTGGAAATATAGTGGCGGTTACTCCAGCAGGTACAGGTATATTAGTTTTAGCTACGGAAAAAGTGGAAATTTTCAACAATCAAATTATAAATAATAAAACCGCAGGTACAGCCATCATTAGTTATCACTTGATAAATGCTATTAGCACAGAGGAAGAATCTGAAAATGAAAAAAATAAGGAGTCAGAAAGAGGGACTACCCAAAAAATAAACAGAAAATTCGAAGAAGATAAGAATTACAATCCCTACTCCCGGGCGATTTACATTCATGATAACCAATATGAAAACAAATATTGGCTACCTTCTCTGAAGAGTGACTTTGGTAAATTATTTGTCTGGAAGTTTGGGTTTAATACACCGGATATCATTGTGGATGGGATTGAAGATCCAGATGGAAAACATGATGATGGTACAATAAAAGCTGATTACAGTTTTTGCTTTCAAAATAACGGCAATGCCACTTTTGCCAATTTAGACGCAGGAAATGATTTCAAGAACCTACATCAAGACATGAGTAAATACGACTGTAGCAGACCTCCTATCAAGGCAGTTCAATTAAATCCTTACCCCAATCTAGAAAAGGATGAAAAATCAGTTGATGAAGAGAATATTGAAATCAAGATTTAAAAACACCCTTTTTCTTTTTCAGTTATTAATAAGAAAATATAAGAGTTAAACATTAAGAATTAGAAGGATTAAGGCATTAGTAAAGAGGGGTCCAAAAACTATCCCTATTTCCTAAATATCGCCATTCATTATAAGAAAAGTTGAGTTTAGAATAAAAAATGCACATTTTTTCCCTGGCTTTTTATAGCAGATTATTTAATCATGATTAAAAACAAAAGACATCACTTTTTTTGGTTTTTAGCTATAGCATTTATTCTGGCATCCTGTACATCTGGAAACCAACCAACTGAAAAAGAAACCACGGAAAAACCGGCAATTGTAAAGAAATCCCAGAGAATAAAGGTGTCAAATTATGGGAATGAAAAATTATCGGAATACGGTTTTTTTACTGGAAAGCTTTCTGATTTAATCCCTGCCAAAGGTGTAATACCTTATGAATTAAACACACCTCTCTTCTCAGACTATGCTTTTAAAAAACGTTTTATACGTTTACCTAAGGAAGGCAACATGGTTTTTAATGCAAAAGACCCTTTTGATTTCCCAACTGGAAGTATATTAATAAAAAATTTTTATTACCCTACAGATTTTAGAAAGCCCCAGGCAGACCGAAGAATAATTGAAACCCGATTACTTATCCTGGAAAAAAAGGGGTGGAAAGCCCTGGCTTATGTCTGGAATGATGAACAAACAGAAGCATGGCTAGAAGTAGCAGGCGATAATACTGATGTGACCTGGACAGATTTTAATGGTAATTTGAAGAAAATCAATTACTCCGTTCCAACCGTGACGCAATGTAAAAGCTGTCATAGCAAAAACAATGAATTGATGCCCATTGGGCCTTCAGCTAGGCAATTAAACAAAACCATTACCTCGGGCAAAGCGGAAAATCAACTCATCCAATGGGAAAAAACCGGTATATTAAGTGGTCTACCAGAAATTCAGAAGGTGCAAAAACTGGCCCAATGGGATGATCCTAAAGGGGGAAAAATAGCTGAGAGAGCAAGAGCATTACTCGATATAAATTGTGGTCATTGTCATAATGAAAATGGACCAGCAAAAACCTCTGGGCTAAATCTAGACATTTTTGAGAATGATCTTCATAAATTAGGGATTCGCAAACCACCTATAGCAGCAGGTAGAGGTAGTGGAGGACTTAAATATGCCATTGTCCCCGGAAAACCGGAAGAATCTATTCTCTATTTCCGGATGAAATCCAACGATCCTGGCATTATGATGCCCGAAATAGGAAGAAAAATGGTGCATGAAGAAGGTCTGGAATTGATAAAAGAGTGGATTAAATTAATGAAGAATTAGATATGAGTAAATAATTCATATTCATTTATTGAAGAATTTAGCCTTTTTACCTAAACAATAAACATTGTTAGTTCCTTTGACCTAAAAACCTTTCTTTTGAAGAATATTTTATAAATATTACCAATTCGATCTTTGAAATGAGCTTTTTTTATAAATTGCGAAAAATTTAAAAAAGCATCCAAATATGGAAATCGAAAAGGAAATTCATCAAGTAAAATTTAAAAACGAATACCAAAAAGCAGTTATTAATATACTTTTCACAAGCTCCTGGCTATCATCCCGACATAACAACTTATTGAAACCCTTTGGAATCTCTACTCAACAATTCAATATATTAAGAATATTAAGAGGACAAAAAAAGGTCCCCGTTACCATGAAATTTTTATCAGAGCGCATGATCGACAAAATGTCTAATGCATCTCGATTAGTTGATAAACTTTACCAAAAAGGTTTGGTAGAGCGAAGGGAATGTAAAAATGATCGTCGGCAAGTAGACATTGTGATAAGTGATAAAGGGGAATTAGTAGTTAATAATGCTTCTGAGGTCCTGGAAAGTAGCTTGAATTTTGACCAAGTACTTCCTGAAGAACATGTTAAGATGCTCAACCAAATTCTTGACAAGATGAGAACAAATCCTTAGACTCCAATTAGAGCCCCAGACTCTACCTGGGGCTCTGAGCCCACAAGAATTATACTTCTAAAAATAATTTATATAGCGAATACGAAAAACCAAATTAGTTACCGGAACATCATCTAACTGTCCCCTTTGAGCTTGTTGTAATAGAAAAACTACACTAACTCTATGATGATGATTTATTCTATATCCTCCACCTCCCTCAAGTCTTAATTCGCTGACAAAGGCTTGGAGTTGCGTCTCCCCAAAATTCTCAAAAATTTCAGCAGTAGCAATTAAATACCAAGTATTTGCAATCACTTTTTTATTATTCAAGGGTACTTCAAAATAAAGTTTCAAACGAATTCTTAAAGAGGACTCAATTTCACTGGTACCAATAGCAAAAATTTCTCTTGCCTCTACTCGAAAACGCCAACGAAAATAAAAGCCAGTTACTTCAGGCCATCGAAAATAAAAGCCTATAAAGCCGCGGTATTCAAAAGTGTCCTGTTGATCATCTTGCAGGATAACAAAAAATCCAACTCCCAAATTAAAGGACAACCTCCTCCAATAATAAAACCTTAATGTTGGGCGGGCATGAAATCTGGTAAACGCCCTGGGAGGAATCTGAAGTCGATAGCCATAGTCGGAATAAAATTGAACTTCATGATCAAGGTTTTTAAGAAAATAATGGTAAGTCCAATTCTGAAAGTTTTTCTCCCTTTGGGCAAATGCAGTACCGGGAAGGATGCTTAGACTTCCCAACAACATTAAACCAAAAAGGATAACAGCTCTCATAAATTCCCTCTCATCAATCAATTATATCCCTGAGATCCTACTGTAATTCACCTTTTACTATTGAAATGAACATACTATAACTCTCAAATAATAAGTTCAACCTTTTTATTACTTTGTCCTTAAAACCGATCTAATTCAGATTCTTAAAGCCCTACTAAGTCACATTGTCTTGTAATTACCAACTCAATAATTTCCCAATGAATCTGCCATTCTCCATCCATCTACCAATTAACTTTTGACAAGCCTGGATTCTCACATCAGTTTTCATTCCTTTCTAAAAGGCCAGTGAAATAAACACAGCTTTGGCTGTATTTATAAACCTAAGGGATGGTTTATTTGTTGGAGAAGTGCTTTAATACAATGTGCACAATGATGCCGTAATGTGACCAGAAGTGAGTAGTCTTGAGGTTGAGTTCCAAAGAAGAAGGTTACATTATTTTCTTCTAAGAGTTTTGTAAATAATACAGCCATCCTTTAATACCACAATTCTTTATCAAGAAAA
>NZ_SMMB01000069.1 GCF_009711365.1 Xanthovirga aplysinae
TTTATTATTAGCCCGATTGTTCCAATAACCTTATCATCATGGAGTGCAACCCAATAATTATCCGGCACCAGAGGAGTGTTTTTTGTTGGTTTTGAAAAGATTGTTTCATCGAACTCCAAAGCAATACCGTTCATCATTTGATTGATACCGCTCCGATGAAAGCTTTGATAAGCACATATCTCAATCTTTTGCTTTTTCATAATTCCTTTTACCTCTGTTCCTTATTTAGGAATACTTGCTGCTAACGGCCCGGCTGGCTGCTGTGCTTTTT
>NZ_SMMB01000322.1 GCF_009711365.1 Xanthovirga aplysinae
AAATAATCAATAAAAGATTTTACTTTCCCATTGATAGTAAGAGGAAAATTTGTATTCAAACTGGAAAAGCGTTCCTTTATCACCTCATAAGGAGCATCTGGGATATAATCAAAATCAGAAACAGGATTGTAATGATCAGTACCTAATGAATCATCAACTGACCCTGAAATAAAGAAAGGAGAAGAAAAAAGTTGAGTCACATGAATTAAGGACAACAATAAAATTACTAGTTCTTTTTTTCCACACCTCATTTGCATTTGTTCTGATTTGTTTATTAATGATTAAAAAAATTATTTTATTATTATAAGTAATTCTTATTAATTTACAAACATCAATCGGTTCCGACTTTTTTAATTAATATTAATTATGTTCAATTTATTAAGCGCCTGTAAAGTAATTTGTTTTCGAGCCTTTGCCACTTTATTTGGGTTAACGCCTTGTTTCGGCTCAAAATTAATAGCAAAAAAATAAACTTCTCCCCCTGTTTCAACATAACCCACATACCACAAATTATTAATGCCATTATAAATGGACCAACCAGTTTTTGCGCTCAAAGTGTATAATTCATTCTTTTCCACCACTATCATCCTTTTCACGATCTTTTCCGTTCGACTGGAAACAGGAAGATTTGAAAAGTAAAACCGTTTTAAAAAGTCAATTTCCTGTCTTTGACTTATTTTTGATTCCCCTTCTAACCAAAAATTATCAATGGTAGCAGAATCCACCTTAATATTACCATAAATAAAATCTGACAGATACTTTTCCATTCGTTCCGGGGCAATTTTAATGGCAATTTCCTTATAACACGGAACACATGAAAAATGAAATGCATCTCTTAATCTCAAATCCTGCTCCCAAACCTTATACTCTCTTTTTTTACCCTTCCATTTTAAAAAGGTACTATCGTCCTCTACAATTCCAGTTTCTAATGCAATAATGGAATTGGGAATTTTAAAAGTGGAAGCTGGTAATTTTCCCCTATTGGCCCAGTCAAAATTATTTGAATAATAAATATTCTGTTGTGGGTCATAAACAAGAATAGCGCCATTTACCTTTAGGGAATCGGTCAAATCTTGAAATTCCTGATTTAAGATATCCTTTTCATTTTCATTAAAGACTTCTT
>NZ_SMMB01000392.1 GCF_009711365.1 Xanthovirga aplysinae
CTCTATTTTTCCGCATAAAAATTCAATTTTCTCACACATCAAAAAAACGCCCTTAATTTCCTTCTATTATTAATCCCCAACTATTCTCCTTTTTGTCAACAACACAATAGGAATAATAAAGAGTCAGGGCATTTATCAAAACTTTAAAAATCAAATATGGGTGGTGTTATAACTTTTTAAGGCTTTTCCGATTAAACACTAAAGAGGGCCCTTAGGAAGAGATGTACGACATAAGATAATTATTTTTTACCTTTGATTTTTGTGTAAGGAGAAATCCAAAATCTAAACGAATGACCAGGAACTATTCCGTTGTCTCTTATAAGGGAGCTCAATTGCATTACGCCATTTATGGAGATGGCCCTAAAGCAGTGTTAGCTTTTCATGGTTATGGCCAAAGTCACAGTGAGTATTTCTGTTTCCATGAAGTTTTTGGGGACGAATACACGCTCTATAGTTTTGACCTATTTTTTCATGGAAATAGCACCTGGCACTTAAAGGATAAACCTATTTCTGAAGAATTTTTCCTCCAAATCATCCAACAGTTTTTAATAAAGCACCAAATCGAAAGATTTATACTTCTTGGTTTCAGTATGGGAGGAAAATTTGCTTTAAGTTGTCTGAAAGGTTTTCCGGAGAAGGTGGAAGAACTTCTGTTAATAGCCCCTGACGGGGTAAAAACTAGCTTTTGGTACACTTTGGTCACCTGGCCAAAAGTTTTTCGAAATTATTTTAAGAGAATAATTTTTCGTCCAAACCCTTTTTTCAAAATGCTCCACATTTTTCAACGCCTTGGCATTGTTCATAAAAGTCTGGGAAGATTTGCATCCACCCAAATGGACACTTACCGAAAAAGACGAAGGGTGTATTTTACTTGGGTGGTATTTCGAAAATTAACTTTTAATATGGCCGAAATCAGTAAGCTCATAAATCAACACCAAATTAAAACCCAAATTTTCATGGGGCGTTTTGACCGGGTTATTACCATAAAAAACCTCAGACGCCTAAAAAGACAATTAAGGGATTACCATCTCATTGTCCTGGAATGTGGGCACACATCACTGGTAAAAAAAGTATGCCATTATTTATTAAATCAGAGGATTCAACAACAGTCGTAGCAAATTATTCCAATAAAAATAGAGCTGTTTCCCTCAAAATCTCTGATTGGCTTTCAACAACTGTAAAAAAAAATGATTATTATTCAAGAATCTCAAATTAGTTGAGGTGGGTATCAATTTCTCCACTAAGAACTTAAATCTACCCTTCTACCACATAAATTTTTGACTTCTTTTTTAATTTTTCTATTCCTTGAATAAATCATTGCAAGTTCATCATCAGGAATTCTTCAGAATTATTTAATATTGTGCTGTCAAACGCATTGACCAAACCCATAAAAA
>NZ_SMMB01000133.1 GCF_009711365.1 Xanthovirga aplysinae
GTTTTTTGATGTCACCAGAAACACCTATGATCTAACTCCTGATGTAGCTTATTTTGTTAGGGACCGATGGGCGATTGGTATTAGAGTGGGTTATTCTTTTGATCAAGTAAGGTTCCAACCTTTTGAATTACCTGTTTTACCCTTTCCTATTTTATTTAGTTCATTAAAAGTACGATCACACCTAGTTACTGTTGACCCCATAATCAGATACTATATTCCACTAGGAGACGATGGTAAAGGAGGTTTATTTATTCAAGCACAACTTCCTTTTAGAGGTGGCAAGGCAAGACAAGTAGCTGATTTAGCTGATGGAACCACACAAAGATTAAAAGGCCCCCGAACATTTAATTTCACAGTCCAGCTTACTGCAGCCTTCTATTATTTTGTTACACCAAACATTGCAATTGAGGGACTTTGGGCCTTTGCCCAATATCGTCTATGG
>NZ_SMMB01000295.1 GCF_009711365.1 Xanthovirga aplysinae
TCCAAACCATTTCAATTTATCTCCGAAAAAATAAATAATGGCTCCAATAACCATAATTAATACACCAATTCCTATTATATATTTCCCTAAAGAAGGCACTTTTTATGATTTCTGTTTTAGAATTACGAATCTCCAGAATTCAAAAGAATAATGTTGAAAATTAAACATCAATGAAGGACATTTCCAAGCCACAATAAAATTATTCGAAATTACACTTTCTATAAAAGGTAAGTAGTGGAACACCCAAAGATTGTTAGAGTCTTTATTGTTCCCTCCTAACCCCATATCCCAGATTTTTGTCTTTGTTTATGAGGTTAGAAGGAACTTTTACAAGAAGCCTACCTTACATAAATATTATTGCTTATTGAATTTAAACGAACATTTGAACCTCCCCTATTTAATTCACCCAATAAATTATAGCCAACAATGGGTTGTTTTTCTTTTAGATTTGAAAAATCAATCTTCAATCCAGAATAAACCTCTCCAGTTACAGTTTTCATAGAAAAATTTGCGCCCTTTGAATCAGGCCAATCCAAATCAACAAAACCACTGATCGTTTTCAAATCAAGTTCCCCATTGAGTTCTTTTGCAATTATATCGGCACTGATACTTTCAATAGAAAGATCAGCTTCCTTTGGAACAAATAAGACATATGAAATATCACTTTTAATATGGAAACCTGGGCAATCTTCATTTTTTAATTGTCTCTTTTGGAGCTCTTTAACTAATTTCTCATCAAAATCAACGATTACTTCCAATCTATCTCCATTCTCAGAATAATTAAACTCTAAAATCTCATTGTCTTCTCCCTCATTGATTTGATATATTGCTTTAAAGCCCACGGTTGGCTTATTCCAGCCTTCCACCTGGATAGAGTCCCCAAATTTTAGATTAAAAACTAACTTTTGGCCTTTACTCCATTTAAAGGTTTTGTTTTCCACTTGTTGTGCGGACAATAAATTTCCTGTGCCCACCCATAACAGGAGGCCTATTATCAATCGATTCATAGTTATTTTATTTT
>NZ_SMMB01000850.1 GCF_009711365.1 Xanthovirga aplysinae
AAGTAACCTGATTCCTAATGAACCCGATTACAAAATAATTTCAAACATTTCATATGGTTATATTACCATACTTCTTATCACTATATTCCTAATGGACATTGTAAGAAAAAATGTTTTTAGTTACTACAAATGGTTTAAACCAAGCACAAATGAAAATGGAATAATTAATTTTCAGAAAAATTAAAAAATCATCATCTAAATGAAAGTACCATCCCTTACCACCTACATGAGCCAACTCTAAAAAAACACATTCCCTAACTTGGTCGTAGGTAAAGAATAAAAAGAGATTCAATATGAAAAAAGTATCTTTATCGCTAATAGCAATTTTGTATTGTTCTTTAACATACGCACAAACTAGAAGGGATTTGAACATAAAGTTTATGCTTCGTGGACATATCTATGCTCATTCAAGTATGGAAGATACATTGGCAGTAGGCGGTTTTGGAAGCTCAGATAATTTACCCAAAAAATTAAATAGTACTTTAGACTTTATTGAAACCGGCCTATTCTTAAAAATAGACACAACCAAAGTAATCTCCTTTGCAAAAAAATTCAATGGCTACAACTTTTACATAGTAAACAAAACGGACAGTGTTGTAAAGCTTGAGGCCTCCGACAGTAGACTAAATGTAATTGCTGAAGCTTATTTAGATAAAAAATGGCAACCTATTGAGTTTTTACCAAGTAGTTGGTGTGGAAACAGCTACCACAATGTTTATTTGAGAAATGAAGAATACTGGGAGTTTAAAGTCCCAAAATTTGATGGTAGAATATCGACACGTATTAGGTATAGACTGATGATTGGAAAAGACAAATATCTATACTCGAATGAAATCATGGGAAAAATAAATCGAAAGCAATTAACTAATAAACAAGGGCATATTCCAGATGGAATCATGGACCCTTACAATGACTAGAAAAAAAATAACTTCCAAAAGCCTGAAAACCAAAATAAAACAACCTATTATTTTCAACTTACATCTTTTAACAATTCTACATGTGTACTGGTTAATGCCACAGGAAATTGGGAATCTTAAGAAATTTCCCAACCTCCCAATGGTTTCCCTTAGCTTAGCTTAGCCAATTCATTTACCCTCAAAAGAGAATTTCTCTAAATCTGACAATGTCATGGGACCTGCATGACGCTTTATTTCTTCACCATTTTTAATTAATACAAATTGAGGAATTCCTCTCACATTAAACCGGCTCATGATAGACCTATTAAAGTCCGCATTCACTTTGGCAATACAAATATTTTCTGAATTTTCTGCAAATTCTTGTAAAGTGGAGTTCATCATAACACATGGTCCACACCATTCAGCCCAAAAATCAATTAGCACTAATTTCTCCTTCTTTAAAATACTATCGATATTCCCTGAGTTCATCACCTGAATACTGGAGCCTTTATCTTTCTCCGAAAATAGTTTAACAATTAACCTAAGCGGTAAAGTAAATGCAGCAAAAATTGTGGAAGAGAAGAAGATGACCATTGCAAATATGTAGTTAATAATAGAGGTCAAGCTCTTCTTTTCTTGAAAACTTTTCTCGGCCTTGTTTTGAAAATCTATTAATCCTTCTCTAATATTCATTTTCTACAGTGTTGTTAAAAAATTTTTTATGGAATTTATTAGTTAAAGGAGAAAAATGGAAACCTAAGTGAGGAGAAAAGTGGAAAAGAAGAATAAATCCAGTTCCTCATAAAAAATGCTTTGCGCACAAAACACTATTGACTTAATCACCCAATGTTTTGGAAAATAAAAAAGCCCTATTTTTATAACCAACAGACTCATAAAAATTATGTGCTTCTTTCCTATGGAATGAGGAATCAAGTTCAATCCGTTTGCAATAATTTTCTTCAGCTATCTTGGTAATGCTTTCCAATAATTTTTTACCCAATCCATTCCCACGAAAATCCTTATCTATCACTAATTCGTCTACATGGGCAAGGTTTCCTGCTTGCCACAAATTATTTTTAATAGTCAATGAGCAAAACCCTACAATTTTACCATCCACTTCTGCCACAATCAAATGTTGTTTAATTGAAACAAGAGCCACCAAATACACTTTCTTTAGTTTTTCATAATCTAAGGTCAAGTCTGGCCATAGTTGGTTTAATAACAGAAAAATTCCTTTAAAATCGGCATTGGTAGCTTCTCTAATGTCTAAATTCATGAATTAAATACCTTAGCATTTAACAATATTACTTTAAACTAACTCCGATTCTCCTTCTTTTGGAATTTCAAAAAATTGATCGGCATTTTCTATTTTCCTTCCTACGCAAAAATCAAAAATTGTCTTTTGTATCTTTTCTCAAAAAACGACCTAAATAACAGAGTGGTTATTGACTTTTTGTTTTTCAAATAGATTTACATAAAAAACACAGTTTTGCTTCTCCTGAAAAAACTGAAAACTCTAATGCTTACATTTTATTGATATTTTTCATTTTTTTACCAATTAGAAATCCAACAGATAATTGAAAGGTTCTGTTTTGCTCTTTAGAATTTGATGGGTCTAATAAATTACCATTTTCATCAGTCCACTGAATTTTATCCATAACAGGTAAAAAACCGTGTATATATCTAAGCTCAATTTCAATTTTTTCTCCTATTAAATAAGAAATTCCTGCGGCTAAACCTAAATCTAATTTTTTGTTATATAAAAAACTGAGATTTGCTGGTTCAGAACCAGGACTTCTTCCCCTTGCTGAAAGTAAATATCCCAGCTCCGGTCCTGCCAAAAAACTCAAGTTTTTGTTAGTTTTATAACCTATCATTATCGGTAAATTTAAATAATTCAAATGTAAGCTTGAATTACCTGATGAGTTCTTGCTTTCACTATTTTGAATCTTAGTTCCTTTATTGGAAAATAACAGTTCGGAATTAAGTATAAAGTTCTCATTCAAATTAAATTTGCTACCCAGACCAAAATGATATCCAAAACGGTATTTTAAATTGCCCCCATCTAAAAGTTCACTGGGCATAACATAATTGCCAACGTAATTAATCCCCGCTTTCACCTTGAAATTCACTTGAGAAAAAGCTTGGGGAATAATAGAAATACAAAAGATAAAGAGTAATAGTTTTTTCATATTTTATTATCTGATTGGATTCATATTTCGTGCATCAACAAGCTGTAAAATTCTTTTATTTTTTGATTAAAAAATAAAAATATTTTATCAATAGCTTGCAATGCACTTAACCATTAAAAAATAACAACAAGACTTATATTAAATAATTACACCCATAAATTTATTATAAATTTTTTAGTACTACCTAAAACATCTAATTAAATTACAGGACAAAATCTATTCATTTTTATATTGTACTCTTAATAAAATTTAATCTATTAAAAGATAATCTTAAAAACACTTCTCTTCTATTTTTAATTTGATGGTATTTTTCGAGCTAACAGATCCTGAAATAAGCTTATAAAAACAGTTTTACTTGAGGGATTCTGCTTTTACACTTGTTCTATAGAGATCAATTATAATCCTAAAATAGGCCTTGCCTCATTTTAGTTTTTATCAACGGCCATTTTTTCATTTACCAAATTCAAGCAAGAAGTATCCAGATTTCCTCGAGGGTTATCCATAAAGGAAATCATTACATTTGCTCTACATTTCTCATTTCCACCTCCATGCCCTCCTTCGTCAAGAATAAATAATTGACCATTGGTAAGTTTTTCCATTAGGATATGCCCATTTTCGGGTGGGGTTACTGGATCAAATCGATTTACAGTTATCATGGTTGGAACATCGGATACTTGAAAGGTTCTCTCATGTTTTGAAAGGCTTTCATCATGTAAGTTTCCCATTGCATGATAAATAGGGGAAAATAAACCTAAAGGAACAGGCAGGAGAGGAAGAGTTTCATAAAACTCATCGATAACTTCTGGTGAATTTTCCGGATTAAACATTTCGTATCGCTCCACTGCCAACCACATAGCAAAATTAAACCCTGGTTCAAATTCATATTGAACCAGATTCTTAATAAGAGGACCACCACCATTCAAATATTCCTTGATCAACTTAGGAACCAAGTTTCGTGAATCCGTCCAATACAATACCCTCCGTAAGAAAAATACACCTTCCTGGGCATTTAGAAAAAAAGATTTACCATTTATGTCTAATTTAAGGGGCTTTTTCTTTAGAGACTCTATAGCTGTAAAATAATCCTGTTTCAGATTAGGGTTTTCCGCAAAACAACTATCGTTATTTGCACAGTATGCAAAGACCCTATCCAATGCTAAGGAATAACTTTTCAACCGATCAATTAAGAAGTCTCCCTGCATGGGGTTTGGAGAGTTAAGAATTACAGCATTCAGGTAATTGGGATACATATCCTGTATTACTCGCCCTAATCGAGTTCCATATGAAACACCATATAAATTGTACTTTTTATAATTCAAATGTTTCATTAATAGCCCTATATCTTTAGCATTTTGAAATGTATTGTAATGTTGCAACTGAATGTTTTGCTTAATACACTTTTGTTTGTAATTGAAAATCAACTCATCCATCATCAATTGATCTTCTTTTTCATCAGTATCCTTAGCGAAGATTTTAAAAATTTCATCATTCATATTTGGCAAACTTGAGGAATATCCCATACCCCTTTGGTCCAATAGAATAATATCTCTTTTTTTCCTTACTGGACTTTTTAGCCAGTTTTTAACCCTTTGAGGAGTTAATAAAGGGTTACCTGGCCCACCTGAAAGAACAA
>NZ_SMMB01000104.1 GCF_009711365.1 Xanthovirga aplysinae
ATTTTGAAGCAAAGCCTCCTTTCTTCCAAGTCATTTGCAGCGTATAGATAATTTTCAACAGGCGCTAAGGGTGTACATCAATATAGTACTAACTAAAGCAATGATAAAATGAGCGACCCATCCAAAGAGTGTAAGCTAACTAAGGAAACCAATTCTGAAGTAGTTGTTATGCTCCCTGCAATCGCACAAACCGATAATACGGGCAGTCCTATTTCCCTTTACAATCAGAACCTCGAGGTCTTAACCATCCTGGAAGGGGGACAGGCCATTCCGGCAGGCCAAAACGGCACCGTCGTTTTGGATCAAAATTATATTGATCCGGATATCGGCGAATCCACTTATTCCCTGCTCTACAA
>NZ_SMMB01000080.1 GCF_009711365.1 Xanthovirga aplysinae
GGAAGCCTCGTGAATAATGGCCGAAAAAAAAGAATTTACCCACATGGCTATCGCTCATGATATAGGTTTTATTGACAGCGTCAGCTTATATAGGGCATTTAAAAACAAATTGGTCATTCTCCCTCTGAATACAAAGAAAGCTTAATGGTATAAAAAAGTGCTTATAGGAAAAGAGTTACTTTTTATCTAATGTAGCCTCTTTTTTGACGCTTTTGCCTAATCCTCTCGGATTTATAATAACTCATGCAGAGCATCCTTAATAATCTAATTGGTGTAGAAGGAAGACCATTT
>NZ_SMMB01000323.1 GCF_009711365.1 Xanthovirga aplysinae
TTTACTAGGCCTCTGGTTGGGGATAAGAAGTCTAAAACTAGTACCTATATTTAATTCGGATTGGACGGAAATCTCTCCTTCCAATTTACTCAACATTTCTTTTACAATATATAAACCAATGCCTGAACCACTAACCCCTTCGCTTGCCCGAAAAAACATATCAAATATTCTTTCTAAATATTGATTGGATATCCCTATCCCATTATCCTTAATCACAATTTTACAGTCTTTTTCACTGGTCTTTATATATAAGTTTATAAAGGAAAATTCTTTTAGGGAATCTGAATACTTTATGGCATTCGAAAGTAAATTGTTAAGGATCACCTTTAAGCGAAAAACATCAGAATAAAATGGAATTTTATCATCAATATCGAAATTCAGAGAAATTTTTTTGCTACCTCGAAGAAATTCTATCATGCCTAAGCCTTCATCAAGAATCTGTTGAAATTCAATTTTCTTAATAGATACCACTTTTTGAGCATTCTTAGAAAAATCTTGTACATCGGTGATATAACGTTTAAGACCTAAAACACTATTTTCAATCTTTTCAAGATAAATGTTGATTTCCTTTTCCCTAATGTCATATTTCATGAGGTTAAGAAGACCGGAAAGTGAAGCAATAGGTGCATTAATATCGTGGGAAATACTATATACAAACTTATCTAATTCTTTATTAGACTTTGTTAGTTCTCTATTTTTATCTTTAAGCTTTTCCTCAATCATCTTTTGCTGAGTTACATCTTGAGTGATTCCAAAAATATAATTGACTTGGTCCTTGCCCCTATACATGGGTTTACCCTCCATATAGAAAGTCCTGATTCCTTTTTGGGTTGTCCTACCCTTGTAAGTTACCCTTGTACTGAGATTCGCCTTCTGGACCTCTCCAATAAATCTAAGAACATCCTTTCTACAACTGGGAATAACAATATTGATGTTCTTTCCAATAGGAAATCTTCCTTGTTTGGCTGAAATACCAAATAATTCTATAAATTTTTTAGACCAGGTCATTGTTGCATTTTCAGGATGATAATCCCAGGTATACAATGCTGCGAGGTCACAAGCTTCCTCTAAAAGATCTTTAAATTCTGTCTCCTTTTTTAATGCTCTCTGTTTCTCTAATAAAG
>NZ_SMMB01001192.1 GCF_009711365.1 Xanthovirga aplysinae
ATTTTTCATCATTATTTATCTACTTTTCTTAAAAAATGAATTTTAAAATAATTCCTAATAAAACTTACCAATTAATTCCTTTATTTTTACCGTGGAAATTATCATTTTTTGTAAACTTACAAATGAAAATACTTTTTTTAGTCCCTTACCCTTCAGAACAAGCACCTTCGCAACGTTTTCGCTATGAACAGTATTTAGAGGTTTTAGAAGCCTCTGGCCACTCTTATCACATTGCTAGTTTTCTTAATAATAAAACTTGGAGTATACTTTACAAAAAGGGGTATAATTTTCTAAAATTTACCGGAATACTGAAGGGATTTGGGAACAGGCTTCTCATGCTGTTTGGAATAAGGAATTATGACGTGGTATTTATCCACCGGGAAGCCAGCCCTATTGGTCCCCCTATTTTTGAATGGCTGATTGCTAAAGTCTTTCGAAAGAAAATCATTTATGATTTCGATGATGCCATTTGGTTATCTAATTCTTCCCAACAAAATAAGCTTGCCGCAAAACTAAAATGGCATAAAAAAGTGGATAAGATTTGTAAATGGAGCTATAAAATAAGTGTGGGGAATGACTATCTGGGGGATTATGCAAGGCAATTCAATCCACAGGTCGTCTTTAATCCAACCACTATTGACACCGAAAATCTGCATAATCAAATCAAAAAGCAGGATGGAAAAAAAATAGTCATCGGGTGGACAGGAACCCATTCCACCATGGGCTACTTAAAGGTACTGGTTCCAATAATAAAGAAACTGGAAGGAAAATATGATTTTGAATTCTCGGTGATTTCAAATCAAAAACCAGACTTACCCCTAAAATCCCTCACCTACAAACCCTGGAATAAATTAACGGAAATCGATGACCTGCTCCATTTTAATATTGGCGTAATGCCGCTTACCGATGATAAATGGGCAAAGGGAAAATGTGGATTCAAAGCTTTGCAGTACATGGCATTGGGAATTCCAGCAATAGCCTCTCCTGTTGGGGTAAATACCACTATCATTTCTCATGGAATTGATGGGTATCTTTGCAAAAACAAAGAGGAGTGGTATCTAGCCTTGGAAAAACTCATTAAAGATGAGCAATTAAGGATTAAAGTGGGGAAAAATAGTAGGAAAAAGGTGGTTGAACATTATTCTATTTTATCTAATAAGAATAATTTTTTGAGATTATTTGACTGAAAGTAAAAGGTTAATAGATCCCTTATTTTCCTCCCTAAGATTTTGTAAGAATCATATCTCAGAATCAAGCAATTATAAGATCATTGAAGACTGAGAAAGTTGTGAAGTAGGAAGAAGGCACAAAAAAACCTCTCCAAGGAGAGGTTTAAAACAATATCATTTAAAAGAATATATCTTAGGCTTGAGCAGATTCGGCCAGCACAATAATTTTATTATGTAGCACTTCTACTACACCACCATCTACCAGCAGTTCTTTTACTTCATCCCCATCTTTGTACGTCACTAACCCTTTTCCTAAAGGAGAAATCAATGGGGCGTGATCGTTCAATACCTGGAATTCACCTTTGCTTCCTGGGAATTTAGCGGAATCTACTTCTCCCTCAAAGACTTTTTTTTCTGGCGTTATGATTTCTAAAAACATGCGTTTTTTCATTTTGACAAGATAAAAGACAGAAGAGGAATCTCCCATCTTTCACCTTTTATTTTATCAATCAAGCCGATTAAATCCAACAGTGAAGTAAATCCACTACTGGTAAAACCATTCAGGCTTTTCAATTACTTGGCTTCTGCCAGTAGTTTTTCTCCTTTAGCTATTGCCTCTTCAATAGATCCTACAAGGTTGAAGGCTGCCTCAGGAAGGTGATCGTGCTTACCATCCATGATCTCATTAAAACCTCGGATAGTATCTTTGATATCTACCAACACTCCTTCTAAACCAGTGAACTGTTCAGCAACGTGGAATGGCTGTGACAAGAATCTCTGTACCCTTCTGGCACGGTGAACGACTTGCTTATCTTCTTCAGAAAGCTCGTCCATACCTAAGATAGCAATAATATCTTGCAATTCGTTGTATCGCTGTAACAACTCTTTTACTCGTTGAGCAGTACCATAGTGCTCCTCTCCCAATACATCGGGAGAAAGAATTCTTGAAGTAGAATCTAGAGGATCCACGGCAGGATAAATTCCTAATTCGGCAATTTTTCGTGACAATACCGTTGTGGCATCCAAGTGGGCAAAAGTTGTTGCCGGAGCAGGATCAGTCAAGTCATCGGCAGGTACATAAACAGCTTGCACCGATGTAATGGAACCTTTCTTAGTAGAAGTAATTCGCTCCTGCATGGCTCCCATTTCCGTTGCCAACGTTGGCTGGTAACCTACTGCTGAAGGCATACGACCTAAAAGGGCAGATACCTCAGATCCAGCCTGTGTAAATCGGAATATATTATCGATAAAGAAAAGAATATCTTTCCCTTGTTCTTCTTCTCCACCATCACGGAAGTACTCGGCAACGGCCAATCCGGAAAGTGCTACACGAGCACGTGCCCCTGGAGGCTCGTTCATCTGACCAAATACTAAAGTAGCTTGAGATTTGCCTAAATCCTCTTCATCCACTTTGCTAAGGTCCCATCCGCCTTCTTCCATATCCTTTTCGAAAGCTTCACCGTATTTGATTACTCCGGATTCAATCATCTCACGTAAAAGGTCGTTTCCTTCACGTGTTCGCTCTCCTACACCAGCAAATACTGACAGTCCTGAGTAAGCTTTGGCAATGTTATTGATCAACTCCATGATCAATACGGTTTTACCTACACCGGCACCACCAAACAGACCAATTTTACCTCCTTTTACATAAGGTTCCAATAAGTCAATTACCTTGATACCCGTGTACAGTACTTCAGTAGAAGTAGACAGCTCATCAAAATGTGGAGCTTCCTGGTGGATGGCACGTCTTTTATCTCCTTTCGGTTGTTTAATACCATCAATTGCTTCTCCAACCACGTTGAAAAGACGTCCTTTGATATCGTCTCCAACAGGCATTGAAATAGGAGCTCCAGTATCCACAACATCCGCACCTCTTACCAATCCTTCGGTAGAGTCCATTGCAATGGTTCTTACTCTGTCCTCTCCAAGGTGCTTTTGGCACTCCAGAATGACTTTCTGGCCGTTTTCTTTCGTAACCTCTAAAGCATCGAAGATCTTCGGTAATGTAGCGCCTTCTGTGTCAAAACTTACGTCGACAACAGGACCAATTACCTGGGTAATCTTGCCAATATTTGCCATTTTAAAATATTTTGTGATAGGTTATCAGCGTATTAATTTTTCAGACTGCAAAACTAACTGATAAATTGTTTATTGCAAAAATATGCTACAAAAATTCCTTTTTTCCATGCCTACCATCAGGGGCTCAAAATAATACGAAAAGTAGTCCCAATATTGAGATCTGAGGATTTTACCATAATTTTTCCCCTATGATAATTTTCTACTATTCTTTTTACTAAAGTAAGACCAAGTCCCCACCCCCTTTTTTTAGTGGTAAAGCCAGGTTGAAACACCTGCTTGAAACTGGATTTTGGTAAACCAGACCCCGTATCACTTACATCGATAATTACCTTTTTGTCCGGACTTCTCTGTAAATTTATATCAATTCTTCCATTACCTTTCATTGCATCAACAGCATTTTTACAAAGGTTTTCTATTACCCAATCAAAAAGAGGCTTATTGATGGAGGCAAAAATTGGGTCCTGTTCTGCATGCAGTGTAATTTTCACTTTTGAAGATAACCTTTTTTCCAAGTAGGCAATCGTACTACTAATTACCTCATTCATATTTTCCTCCACTAAAACCGGTACCGAACCAATATTTGAAAAACGAGAGGTAATCATTTCCAATTTATGAATATCCTTGTTCAACTCCTCAATTACAGAAGGATCCATATTGGGATCCATTTTCAAATATTCTATCCAAGCCATAAGGCTAGACAATGGTGTTCCCAATTGGTGAGCAGTTTCTTTTGCTAGTCCAGCCCAAACCCTGTTTTGCTCTGCTGTTTTAGAGTAACTAAAAGCCAAATAAACTAAAGCGGCAAAAACCCCAATTACGGATAATTGAACATATGGATAATATTGAAGCCTGGTCAACATCACGGAGTTTTTATAGTAGATGTATTGATAAACCTCAAAAGGATCATCCGGACCATTCACTGTAACCTTTATGGGCTCGTGTTCTTCCTTCATCTCCTGCAACTCCCTCTTCAATTTTTTTTGTTTCTCTTCCCCTTCCGGCATTTGCTCTATTTTACCCAGGTTTCTCATGGCAATAGGATTTCCTTCGCTATCAGCCCAGATTAATGGAATAGTATAATTTTGCACAATTAATTCCTGAAAAGGGTCATTGCTAATCTCAGCCCCCCCCTGAACAATTGATTCCATTGCTTTGGCGAACAAATTAACAAAACGTTGTTCACTGACTTTCAACTCTTTCACCAAATCATTGGTATAATAAACAGAAGCTAAACCTATGATCATCGAAATAACAAGAATTAAAACCTTTAATCGAGAACGATGCTTATAAATGGTATTTTGTTGTGTCTCTCGGTTTGATTGCTTCATAAAAAATTTTGAAGGACCTTTTTTTAGTTAATAGTTAAAAGTGAATAGTTAATAGTGATTCTGGATATTTTTTTAGCATCTTTACCCTGTCCTAAGAAACCGTGATTTAATTTGAGAAAAATCAAAATTAAGATCATTTTTCAAAACAAATGGTTGGTTAGCTACCCCACATTTAAAGTCTTTTCTTCCTTTTTAATGAGAAAAAGGAATATTATGTCTTTTTCTTTCCTTTTGAAGAATATCTCTACAGGCGCCAATTAATTGTAATTATGCTTAATGACAAATTTATCTAAATCTCACCTTACAGCTTTCCTAATTTTAGAACTCCTAAAGATATGCAAAAATTATAGTTGAATACTTAAAGAAGTGATTTAACCCATAGGGACAGTCACAATAGTTCCTAAAATAAATTACCCGAACCAGCACACGTATTATGGAGAAGACAAAAAAATTCAATGGAACCAATCCAGGCAATTATTTATTTAGAACTAGAAACCTATATTAAAAGTCAATTTATAGACCATATTCTCCGAAAATTCATCATGAGCGTATTCCCCATAACGGAAATAAGCCCCTCCTCCCAGACCAAAATAAAACATATTCATATATTTAAGGCGAATAAGGTTATTTAATAATAAGCCACTTTCAAAATAACCCTTTTCCATATCTCTAAGCAGAGGAAGATCATGCAATTCTTTATGTTTTAATGTACCATACCCTATATTTTGTGCAAAGATCAATTCAGGACGGAAGTACTTTGCCCGATGAATTAAACGCCCAAAATTATGCTGCAAAAAAACATTTAGGTATTCACTATTGGTAAACTCATACAAATCCATGGTTTGAAAGCTATTGTCCAAAAGGAAAATATTATCCCTTCCTCCTCCCATTCCTCCATATAATCGGGAATAAGGAACATGTCCAGATATCCAACCTCCAAAAATGCCTAACTTTGATTTCCCAAGCCCTCTTAAAGGAAAAGCATGCTGAAAGCTAAAATCAACTTTCCAATAATCCCAATCCCCATTAAGCAATTGAGGCATACCTTTTGTCAATTGCAAATTGACCATTGGACTTTTGAAACCATAAAGCAATTGCTTTTGACCTAGTTCCAAGAGCTTTTCACCTCTTCGATAGCTAATTCCCAACTTAAATTCTGTAAAATAAAAACTGTTCCCTTTTGAGAATTCCTCGGAATCATATGTGTAGGTGTAGGTCGGGTTTTCTTTACTTTGGGAAGCTAAAAAAAACAAATTAACGGGTAGTGAGAAAGGTCTGATATTTGTGATGAGTGTAAACCTGGAAACACTATCCACCTTATTTCTGATAATATTTCGAAGAGACTGATTAATGGAGTAATATTGGTTCCCCACAGGTCTTCCACCAATTTCCTTTAACTCCTGTTCATATGACAGAGTTGTATAAAAATTCAATCTTCTATTCCAATCAAGGCGTAAATTACTCCCAAATTTCCAGGCTTCGTCTTTTAAGCCATAGCGACCATAAGCAGAGAGTGTAAATGGTTTTAAAAATGTTTCTTTTGTTTGCAAGCCCATTCCCGGAGCGAAACCTTCATAGGCGTTGGTAGTTAATAATCGATCCAACATCACTTCCAACTTACTGACTCCCAATCGTTGTGTTTGAAAAGCCGTTGCCAGCTTCATAATACGATCCAGATTATATTTTTCGCCAATGGAATCTAAATAGAAGTAGGTATTTAATTCTTTCGCATCTAAACTATCCTGACGATTGTTTTGCCAAAATTCCCTTTCCTGTTTCCCTGCCTGATCCGAAATGCTTAATGTAGTCTGACTAAAATCTTTGGCTGTTAAAGGAGGGGAAAGATCAATGTCGTAAAAGAAGTTTTTCCCACTATAATTCACCCTCTGCGGAATTGACGGGAGTCCTAAACGAATATTAAAATTAAACTGGGTTGGAAACCACTTATTTTGTATGAATTCATATTGCTGTTCAATTTTCATGGTGCCCAGACTGTTTGGGTCAAAGGTCTCTGCAATCACATTCTGAATAGCATAATTATTGGAACTAACATACAAGAGGCCTTTCAACCCATAAAAACCCTTAGAAGCTTTGGGCTCAAAGGAAATGATATAGGTGGTATCAGTAGCGTTAACCAGGCTATCTTCCAAAACAAACTCGTATCGTTTAGTACTTCCCTTACTAACAGGATTCAAATAGCGATTTTCCATTAATGGGATAAAATCCCTATAAAAACCAAAGGGTTGGAAATCGGTAGCTACAGCCGTCAACCAGGGATCTTTATAACCGGAAACTCGAGAAGCCAAAATCTCTTCATAATTATTGGAAGGATATAAAAACTTCTTTTGAGTAATCGATTCGGAGAAAAACAAATATTTATCCTCAAACATACTATTGAGCCTGAGGGCCGCACTATCTTTCTTTCGAACTCTTTTTTTAGTCAACAATAGACTATCCAGATCCTCTGACTTCTCAAGACTTATCTGAATTTTATTGTAGGATTTGTACTGGTAGGCCGCATATTTTGTGGGATCATTCTTTTTTTTATTTTCTACGACTTTTCTAATAATGCGGTGAGCGGGATTCTCTCCGGCAAAAACAAAAATCGCATCGAGTTTTGTGGTAGATTCCTTTAAACTGACCTCATAAAAATATTTTCCATTTTCAATTTCTACATATTTTTTTTCATACCCCACAAAAGAAAAAAGCATTCGGTCACCAACATCTGCCTTTATTTCAAATTCCCCTTCCACATTAGAGAGCGCTTTCCCGAACGCCTGCTCTAATTGTATATGCACAAAGGGTAAGGGTTCTCCAGTTTTCTCATCCAACACAACCCCTTTAATCCTTTGATTTTGAGCAATTAATGGTTGATAAAAAATAATAGAAATCAGGATTATCAGGAAGGAATGATTGAATTTCATGTAGACTTATTGGGAAGGTTATTGGATTTTCACAAAAAATAAGAAAAAGCTCAACAGTTTACTTTATGGAGGAGATATGGTTCAGGTGAAACACCTGAACCATTTTTAAAGAAAGTTCGCTGAAATAAAAAACCCATCTAACCAGGAAGTTTGCTTGACCCCCTTTCTAGTTCTTCATCAGAAACCACTTTGCCAATACCTTGTAATTGACCTTCGTGCCATGCATTAAAATGCCCACTCGATAAATTCGACCTGCCACCCAGGTGGTAAAACCAAACCCAAGAACAAGAGAAAGCATTGAAAGTGCAATTTGCCAATCCGCTACCCCAAATGGAATCCTCATCATCATTACCACAGGAGATGTAAATGGAATGTATGATAAAACGGTTGCCAAAGTTCCATCAGGCTCTCTTAAAACAGCTGTAAGCATGATAATAGAAAATATTAAAGGTATGGTGATGGGAAACATAAATTGTTGGGAATCAGCTACGGAGTCTACGGCCGAACCAACTGCTGCAAATAAAGCAGCATATAATAAATATCCCCCTAAAAAGAAAAAGAAGAAACAAAAAGCCACCTTAGCCAAATTTACGCTTTCCAAAGTATCAAAGGCCTTTTGCATGATTTTAGCAGCTGAATTAGATATATTTTTATTCCCTTCTGGTCCGGCCTGGGCAAGTACTTCAGTTGTAGGCGCTAATTCCAATTCTTTTACCTGGTTTCCCCCTAAATAGGTAGAAATTCCTGTTGTAATTCCACCTGTGAGAATAGCCCACAATAAAAATTGGGTTAGACCAACGGCTGCAATACCAAACACCTTGCCAGCCATCAACTGAAAAGGCTTTACGGAAGAAATGATTACTTCTACAATCCGGCTAGATTTCTCCTCTATAACGCCATGCATCACCTGAGCACCATACAAAAATATAAACATATACATCAGGAAGGCCCCTATGTACCCTACTGCAGTTGCCAGACCCGCACTACTTTTTTTCTCTCCCTCAGCACTCATGTTTATCGTTTCAATAGAAACCTTTGTTTTTAACTGGTCAATGGTTTCCTGATCAAGATTGGACCGTTTTAGCTTCATGGCCTCAATTTGGGAACGTAAAGTCCCCTTAATGTTTCCTACCACTTCCAGGCTAGGGCTTCCTTCAGAGTAATAGGTTATTCCTTGAGGATCATCAATATTAATAGGTGGAATATACAATAGACTATAATCTTTTTTACCGGATACCTTTTCCTTGGCCATTTCTAGTTTTTGCGAAATAAACTCAAAATGAATATTAGATTTATCCTGCAATTTCCCAGTAAACAAACCACTGTCGTCAATTACTTCTACCAGGTATTCTTTATCGCTATCTCTAGTAGCCAACCAGCCTGGCACCACCGTAAACCCTGCAAAGAGAAGAGGGCCTAAAAAGGTCATGATGATAAATGATTTTTTTCGAACCCGGCTAAGGTATTCCCTACTAATTATTAGTAATATTTTATTCATGGTAAGTTCAAGTTATTTAAAGATAAATCGTAATAAGCCCTCCAAATAAAAGTCAAATTTAAAAATCCGCAGATCTTTCATATTAAGGCAATCCATAAAATCCGATTGAGCCATTTCTTCATCTGTTTCCTCCCAAACCATCTGTGAAAAAGAACCTTCTTTATTTTGCGATTTCCTCCTCCTTGATTCATTTTCCAATAAATTAGGTTTTGTTTGAACCTTATCAGAAAAAGCACTTGAAGTTTCTGTGTAGGCCAAATGATTGTCTGCATCAATTTCATTTTCAAAAAAAGAATACATGTTCTTTTCTACTCCCAATTCCTCAAGAAACCACCTATAGTTTAAATGTGTATCTGCCAACTTTTTAAATTTCTCTACCTCTTTTGAAATAAAGGGTACAGCTTGCAAAGGATGAAAGGTTGTTATTTTCCCAATTCGCTCTGGAGTACTAGATGAATGACTGTCTAAAATCACCATATAACACAGTGGAACCAGCAGGATTCCGAATACCAAAGGACTCAATAAGCTTCTATATTTTTTGAATTTAGCTTTAAGCAAAAGAAAATAGCTTTTCATTTGATCAAATCTTTTAAACATGAGTTTCAGATTCAACGGTTTGAATAAATATCTCATTTATATCAGGTACTTTCTCATTAAAAGCGGTGACCTCTACCCTTCCAATTAGTTCTTGTAGAAGACTATTTGGTGTACTTCCATTATTGATTTTTAAAGTGGAAGTAAAATGATCTTCTTCCAAAGGACTGCTACCCAAAATGCTAAAATCATCACTGAGCTGCTCCAATTTACCCTGATGTTTTACAACAAAGGTTTGATTACGAAAGGATTCTTTTATTTCCTTCTTACTACCATCCAATATTTTTTGAGATTTATTTATCAATGCAATATGGTCACACAACTCTTCAACTGACTCCATACGGTGAGTTGAAAAAATAATAGTACTCCCTTTGTCACGTAGCCGAAGAATTTCTTCCTTTATCAAATTGGCATTGATGGGATCAAATCCAGAAAAAGGTTCATCCAAAATGATCAATTTGGGTTCATGTAACACCGTGGCAATAAACTGAATTTTTTGTTGCATTCCTTTTGAAAGGTCTTCCACATTTTTATTCCACCATTCGTAAATATTTAAACGCTTAAGCCAAAATTTGATTCTTTCTTTACTCTCCGAGGCAGAAAGACCCTTTAAACGGGACAAATACATTAACTGCTCCGCCACTTTCATTTTTTTATAAAGGCCCCTTTCTTCCGGCAAATACCCAATCCTTCCCACATGGACAGAGTTTAGCAACTCTCCATCAATAAATACCTCCCCACTATCGGCTTCAATAATTTGCGTTATTATTCGGATAAGAGTTGTTTTTCCTGCCCCATTTGGTCCCAATAATCCAAAAACAGACTGCTTAGGGACACTTAGACTTACTTCTTTCAGAGCCTGGTGAGCCGCATAACTCTTTGATAACCTATTAACTTTTAGAATATCCAATTTGGTTGTGTTTAAATTAAAAGAGATCAAATAATTGAGAATTACGAAATTCTATTTTGAATATCAAATTTATAACATTCATCCAATGTATAAATATATCATCAAAAGATTAGTATCCGAAATACCCGAATTGTTACAACAATTTTGATTTTTTTTATTGAAGCAAATGAAATTCTGCAGAAATCTTAGATTATGCGCCTTCAGCCAAATACAACCCAATGTTTATTTCTATGAAAAAAGTAATTTTATTAAGTGGACACCCCAAAAAATTGGACCTC
>NZ_SMMB01000177.1 GCF_009711365.1 Xanthovirga aplysinae
TCATGAACACCCTCCTCTAGCTTTTGGCTTACAAAGTTTATTTTTCTTTATTTTCGGTGATAGCATTTACGTAGAGCGATTCTACTCTCTAGGCACTTGTTTTATTACTGGGTTACTCATTCATTTTATTTGGAAGGAATTAAATAAGGATTCAAAGTTTTCATGGATCCCCCTATTGTTATGGGTCAGTATACCCACCGTGAGCTGGACTTTTGCAAACAATATGTTGGAAAACACCATGGGGATTTTCCTTTGTTTATCGGTTTGGTTTTACCTTAAAAGTTTAAAAATAAATCGTTGGAATTATTTAATTTCAAGTGGACTAATGCTCCTTTTTGGAGCATTGACTAAAGGATTTGTAGCTCTTTTTCCCTGGGCACTTCCCTTCTTTCTATGGCTGGTTTCACGGCAAATATCCTTTAAAAGGATGATAGCAGACTCTCTTGTACTAATAGGATCCACTTTGGCACCATTCATTTTGTTAATAATCGTGTCTCCAAATGCTTTTGATAGTTTGCAAAAGTACTTTTTCAAACAAGTGGTAGGAAGTATAGAAAACATTCAAACCGTTAAAAGCAGGTTTTATATTCT
>NZ_SMMB01000004.1 GCF_009711365.1 Xanthovirga aplysinae
CTCTGCTCCCTAAAAATTAAGTGATGAGTATAGGTTAAATTGCCTTTCAATTAAAGGGGTTTTTCTCTTCACTCTATAGGAGCCTGTCGTTCCTCCTTGCAAAAACCAACGCATCTTTCAATTTCAGGAGCAAAACGTTTGACCCAAAGATAAATAGTGGTGTGGTATACATCGATACCTCGTTCCAACATCATTTCCTCCTG
>NZ_SMMB01000320.1 GCF_009711365.1 Xanthovirga aplysinae
TTTAAGTGAACATCAATTCAATGCCCGCCAAACTGCTGAAAAAATATTTAATAAAGAGCTACAGATCCAAAAACTAATTCAATTATTCGAGCCAAAGGAATTTTCCCGGAAAAACAATAAACTTTTGTTAGTTGAAAGTTAAAAGTAAACAAAGAATTAAAAGACAGATTACGCCACTCTTCACTCTTTATTCTTCACTTTTAACCATTTTTGTTTTTGGCCTTATATTTTGACTCTATAAATATCTTTTTAGCATCTGAATCTTTCATTAATTGCTCTAATGTAACCTCAGGATGCTCTTCCATATATTTTTTTACGATTTCCCAGCCTAACCAAACGCCAACTCTTCCTGGACATTTATTTCCAATCTCATAAACTTTTGGCCTTTCAGAAAGATACTTAGCCTTTTTGCCCGGTTGAGTGGAGTAAAGTAATTCATTTTGTAGAAAATGTGCCCACACTGTTTCCTGGTTCGCATTCACATCTCGAAATTCTTCAGATGAATAGCCAATAAGGACGGAATCTGGCACACATGGCAGCATTTTTTTACTGTAATAATAGGCCTTTCCGTAATAAATCATTTCAGCTAACATCGTTTGGTCCTCAAATGAAGTTTTATTATATCTATCCGACATAAGCAAAACCACAGTAGGAACAATATATTCTTTCTGATACCTTCTTTGAATGTATTTTGGAACATCGGGAAGATACTTTGCACTATCTCCAATAAAGAAATCTAACCCAATCACAATCAAACTGTCAGAAACATGTAGATCATTACTCAAGCCAGTAACAAAAGTATTTATCTTGGGTAGGACAAAATCTGGAATATAATACCTGCTAAGCTTCAATGCACCTTCCATTTCGCTTTTAATCCCGGAAAAATCTCTAAAAGTTTGCTCCGTTTGTTGATAAAGCGTATCAATATGGGAATCATTAACCAAACCGTACAATTGATCGACGACCATAGACTGATCTGGATATCGGTCAATATTCAAAAAATGCCTGGAGAAAAGCGGGTGCTCTTCTAAAAAACTCTTGATTTCAGCTTTAGTTTGAAGATGGAAAAGTTCATTTTCTAGTCTTTCTATGCTCAAATCAAATTGAATTCCGGAAG
>NZ_SMMB01000204.1 GCF_009711365.1 Xanthovirga aplysinae
TTTAAGGGAAATTATTATTTTGTGAGTTTTCATAGATATGAGTGGGCTTCCTCTAGGGCAACAGGATAGGTAATTTAATAAGCAGAGGAAAAATCAGTTGAAATATAAACCAAAAACTTTTGAATTCTTATGCAGATTAAGCCATTAATAAAAAACTGGGGAGGAACTCTTTCCTTCCGTCCAAGGAATTACTTGAATGTACAAACAGTGCAGGAAATACAAAAGGCGGTAAAGGAGGCCTATGAGGAAGGAAAAAAAATTCGCCTGATTGGTGGAGGCCATAGTTGGACTCCTTTAATTCGTAGTGAAGATATTTTGATTTCCCTTGATAATTTTCAGGGAATTGAGGCAGTTGATAAGGAAAACAATACCTGTTGGGTAAAAGCGGGCACAAGATTAAGAAAACTGGGAATGCTACTTCATGAGCAGGGTATGGCCATGGAAAATTTAGGGGATATTGATGTGCAATCCATTGCTGGGGCCGTAAGTACGGGGACTCATGGAACTGGAGTGAATTTTGGAACATTAGCTACTCAGATTATAGGGATACAGTTAGTTAATGGGAAAGGAGAACTAATAGAGTGTTCCAATGAGCAAAGCCCGGAATTGTTTAGAGCCGCGCAAACTTCCTTAGGGGTTTTGGGAATCATTACCAAGGTTAAATTACAGCTGAAAAAA
>NZ_SMMB01000768.1 GCF_009711365.1 Xanthovirga aplysinae
AATGAACCAAGGTTTGAAGGTGTTGCAGTTTCATGGAAGGTAGAATTTGGAGGGCCCTATAGCCATATTTCAGCACAAATTGCCGAAAAGCAGGTTGACTTAGTGGTGATGGGTTCGAAAGGAGTTACTGGCTTAAAAGAAGTTTTTGTTGGGTCAAATACAGAGAAGGTGGTGCGCCACGCTAAATGCCCTGTGATTACAATCAAAAAGCCGGTAAATGTTTCTTCAATAAAGGAAATAGCATTTGCGGCAAGTTTAAGAAAAGATGAAGGGGCTGTTATTGATGCAATGAAAAAACTTCAGGAGATTTTTGATGCCAGATTAAATATAGTAATGGTGAATACGCCAAATAACTTTATGAGTGACCGGGATATAAAGAAACAGATGAGAAGGCTTATTGAGAAGCATGGATTGGAAAATTATACTTTAAATATCTATAATGAAGTAGTGGAAGAAGATGGGATCGTATTTTTTGCTGAAGAAATTGGGGCCGATCTCATTGCCTTGGGAACACATGGCCGAAAAGGTTTGATGCATTTCTTTGGAGGGAGCATTACCGAAGATGTGGTAAATCACGCCAATCGACCCGTATGGTCATTTAATATCCACCAACCTAAAAAGGTAGCTGTGCCTCAAGTAGAATAATTAAATGAATTTGAAAGAAATGAGGTGGAGGAATATCAACCCTTGAGTTGAAGGGAGAAAATAAAATGGCAGGAGTCTTCCCTGCCATTTTCTATTAAAATATTCTATTTTATAATGTTTTTCCCTTGAGGTGTCTTGCCAAAAAGCCCATCATGGTTTTATAAAGTTCGATTCTATTTTCTTCATGCCCAAATCCATGCCCTTCGTTATATTTAACCATATATGGAACATCAAATCCTTTTGCACGAAGAGTCTCTACAATTTGATCAGACTCATTAATGTTTACCCTTGGGTCATTAGCACCTTGAATAACAAATAAAGGTTTACTGATTTTATCCGTATTCAGCGCTGGAGAAACTTCCTCCATTATTTTCTTTTCTTCCGGGTTCTCTGAGTCATACCATTGCGCATAAAACTGTTTCATGAAGGGTTTCCAATAAGCTGGGAAAGAATTTACAAAAGTGAAGAGGTTAGATACCCCAACATAATCTATTCCACAAGAGTAAAGGTCTGGGGTTTTTACTAAACTTCCTAAAGTAGCTAAACCTCCGTAACTTCCTCCATAAATAGCTTTCTTGTCTTTATCTACCCATCCTTGTTCTATAACATAGGCTACAGCATCTTCCAGGTCATTGAGCATTTTTCTACCAATTTGTTTACTTCCAGCTAAGAAAATTTCTTTTCCATATCCACCTGAGCCTCTATAATTCACCTGTAAAGTAGCATATCCACGGCTCGCAAAAAGCTGGGTCTCCGGGTTAAAACCCCAGGAATCTCTTACTCCATAAGGACCTCCATGAGGGTTAACAATCAAAGGTACTTTCTCTCCTTTTTTTACTGCTTTAGGAAGGGTAATATACCCATAAAGAGTAAGGCCATCTCTAGTTTTAAACTTTATAGATTTCATTTCCGCCATATCTCCCTCTTTTAATTGAGGCATCAGGTTAAGGATTTTGGTGAATTTATCCTTACTGACATCGTAAGTATAGTATTCCCCATAAAGTTTGTCACTCGTTACATAGAGTAAGTATTTGCTTTCATCATCCGTATTGTCCGCAATGTTAAATTCCTTTCCTTTAAATTCTATAGTGAATTTTTTATGCAGTTTTTGATAATGAGCACTAATAGGTTCAATGTGAGATTTTTCTCCTTCGTAATGGAAATAGTCAATTTCATAATTCCTTTTTCTTGAGCGAGAAAGTCCCCCCACATCAAAAGTTGGATTTTCAAATACGATTTCTAGCACTTTCTTTTCCTTCAGGTCATAGCTCGCAATGACCTTTTTATCCCTCCCTACATTGGTTATCACATAAGCCTGGTGCGGGTTCGAACCTTCATAGTCAAAGCCAATAATACTAAAGGTACTTTTCCAATCCGTTTTTTGAACTACCTCAAATGGGCTGTCTTCTGAGATTCGATAGAGTAATTCATACTCTGTCCCATTTACTTGACGTGTTAGCGCCCTAAGAGTACCATTTTTATCAAAATCATAGCCCATTATGGGACTGGTCATATCTGTATTTTCATAAAGCTTTTTTAAATCCCCGCTTACAATATTTAGTTTGTAGGGTTCAAATACCTGGGGATTATCCTTGTTCATTTGAATGATGACTTCATCAGGTATATCCTTAAGCATATTGGTTAACTGGACCCTTGCTCCATCAAATGGGGTTAATGCTTTTTGATCACCTCCATCGATGTTAGCAGCAAATAAGTGATAGTTTTCGTTACCACCCTCGTCTTTTAAATATAAAAGCCGGTTGTTATTGGCCCAGCCGTAATCACGAATCAGCTCTTTTCCTTCTTCAATTGCTTTGGAAATCTTTCCAGTCTCTGTATTTTTTACAAAAATATGACGCTTCCCATTTTCATCTTTTTCTCTATATGAAAAATATTTCCCATCTGGAGAAAATTGGAAACCGCTTGTTTTAGGTCTCTCAAAATAGTCCTCTACCTCGTATTTAAAATTTCCCACCTCCAAGGCTGCAATTTTAGCTAATTCTTCTTTGGAAGACGGAAGGGAAGTATTACCTGGAAGTTCCTGCTCTTCTGTAACAGTTGATTGCGCCTGAACTGTACTAAACTGAAACAGGGAACATACAGTAAAGCAAATAGAAAGTTTTTTAAAAGTTTTTTGTGTTTGCATCTACATTTAATTCAAATTGAACATTTATTTTAGTGTAATCTCTCCTAGTTCCCTTTCAGTATTTATTCTGACTCAAGAATTTAAAAAAATCACACTTTTGATATATTGTTTTGAAATATCAAAAAATACACCAAATTAATAATGTGTTATGAATCAATGTTTCTTGTGATAAGTGATGTTGAAAAGTGTTCAAAATCGTTCAGTTTTGTGTTGAAAGATGAACAGTTAGGCTTGGGAAAACCTATTTCTATAGTATGGATTATTTCTACTCTATTTCCCTTTTCCAATTTCAACTTTATATTATTTAGATAAAAATAATCTGCAATTAAAGAGGGAAATAGGTTTATTGGGAGATGTAAGTTTTTATTCTAGAATTGGGTTAAAAAGTGCTTTATTTTGCTTAATCGTCCAAAGGGCTTCTTAGGTTTCTTGCTTTAGATTAAGATATGCTTTAGGGGTATTATTTAAAGCTTAGAAAAATACGAGGAAATTGGAAAAAGATAACAATTGATTTGCTTAACAGAGAGTTTTTGAAATTTTATTACTTTCAATTTTTGGAGACTTTGGTTAAGTTTGTAAATTATTTGATGCCCTCATATTGTTTTTTATCTCAATATCTTAACCAAAATTTTTGTTAAAATGTATAAACCAATCGTAAAGTTTATCTTAGTCCTTGTATATTTTTTAGTAATAGTAAATTGCTCCTATGGACAGGAGAATTATTTGCCTGGTAGTTTGATTTCCATCGAGGGGGACACTTTGAAAGGTTTTATTGACTATAGAAATTGGGATTACAATCCTGATGAGATTTTTTTTAAAAGTGGTGAAGATGGGGAAATAATTACCTATAAACCGAAAGATATTTTGGGCTTTAAGGTAAAGGATGAAGTTTATGTTAGCGCTAGTGTTGAGGTTGAATTGAGTTCTATTAGAACCAATGATCTTACCTATAGTCCTGAATTGATAATTAATGTTGAGTCTGTATTTTTGCAGACAATGTTTGAAGGCTCAAAATC
>NZ_SMMB01000702.1 GCF_009711365.1 Xanthovirga aplysinae
AAAAAATATTGAGAATAAAAAATCCCTGCCCTTCATGCTTTCCACAGTTAAAAAGTTCTATTAAAAAATTAAAATGTGTCAAAAGAGATCATATCAGCAGGTATGCTCGTAAGTCTCTCGCTGGCGTTTGGAAAGAAATCTAACTTGATAGGATAAGATTCTTCTTTCTCCTGTTTATAATTCTCCAAGTTCATTTCGGCAAGCACAATTTTTTCATCCAACTCCACCTCTATTTTTTTCTCTCTTTCATTTCTAATGCCCCATTGTTGTTCGGAAGAAAGCTCAGCCATTTCCTGAGGGGTAAGTAGTTCGTCCAGTTCATGGAAGTGCGTACGCTTTTTCCTTAATGTGAATAGTTCTTCCTCCCATTTTTCTATTTCCCTATCCAGCTCACTATCTTCAGCATATTCTCCATACAATAATTCCCTTGCTGTATCCAAATCAGTAGGATCTTCCTTTAAAACATTATGATACGCTTTCTCCCCTTTCAAAACCATGGAAACTAAAGCATCCCACCCCCCTTCTTCTAGAATTTCCACAACTGCTAAAGGATGGTTTTTAATAAGGGAATCTAAAAAGGTGGTACCCTCACTGGTTCCAATCCAATGATGCCCTACAACATCATGGTAGTCATTGATCGTAATTAATGTTGGGTTCTCCATTTTCTATCAATTTTTGATTACTATATTTTCTTTTCACTAATGCTTTTCTTTTTTTCTCATTATCTACCTAACCCATGCCCTCTATTCTCTTCTTCCTCTTCTTTCTTTTTCTTCTTGCCTGCAGGACCGCCAAACATTCCAGGTAATATACCTGGTAAGGATGGTTGAGATTGACCTTTACTTAATGATTCAGAAGAAGCAACAGTTTTTATTAATGGTTTTAAAGAATCTAAAAGAGCTTTGGTATCTGAGTTTAGTCCATTAAGAACCTCTTCTTCAAACTTCAAGGACACACCCTTTGCAATCAAGTTTGCGATAGTAATTTTGGCCCCTAACCTATCCTTCCCCGTCGATTGACTATGATTAAATGCAAAGACAGCCCGCATTAATTTACTTTCTTCTTCATCCAGATTTAAAATATTTAAACGGGAGATGAAGTCACCTTTTGTTTTCGCAATTTGTATTAACCGATTTGCTTCATCACAATTGGAAATAGATAAAGGAAGATTATCAACGCTCAAAGAAGGACCATTAAACTTAACTCCCGATAAATAGAGCTCAGTTATCTTGCCCTCCATGCTTCCTTTTTTATCTATTGTTTCAACCAAATACTTGAAACGACCAGTTGTGGTAATATCTAAAGTTTCTTTATCTAATAAATGAACCTCCCTTTCATGCACTCTTATTGCAGCTCCCCTATTAATCATCTTAGAAGCCTTTACAACATCGCCAGAATATAAAGCAGCAATCAAAAAACTTTCAAGCTTAGTACAAGATGGAGCAACCCTTTGTTGAGATTGTAAAGCCCCCAAGACCTTCCTATCTAAATTAGATATGCCAATAAAATTACTGATGGTGAATTCTTTCAACCCACCTTCACCCATAACTTCTTTTAATGGAATAGCATCATCAGGAAAATTATAGTGATAGAAAGATCCATTAGTCAAATTATACTCAAACCCTTTACGGGATAATTGTATAAGAAGGGTATTTATATCCCCCCTCCTATCAAAAGCTTTAATAGCATCCAACAAGAGATCTTTATTAGATCTATTAAATCGTTTCTCAATGGCCTTTATACTATACTGCTTTCCTAGCTCCGAGCCTTTATAAATTTTTCCATTCTTTAATTGGAAGCTTAGCCCATAAACCCCACCTGAATTTTCAGCCTTAACAACATTTATGCCTTTAAGTACTAATATCTGCTCCAATTCAGAAACATTGGAGGCCTTTTGAATAGCTTCATCAATAGCACCTCTGATAAATAGTTTGGAGGAAACTTGGCCACGGGAAACTTTTTGTTTCCTCTTTTCTTCTGGAGTGTCCTTTTTGGAAATAGAATCACCGCTATTTCCAACACCCGAAAATCTAGAGCTTAAGTTTCGGAATGAATATTCCTTTCCTAAATCGCTCCCTTTGAAAGTTTGTCCATTAAAACCAAAACTCACTCCATAAATTCCTCCTGAATTTTCGACTGGTTTAAGCTCCACGTTATCCAGGTGTAACTGCTGTTTTAAGGCTATAAGATCCTTTACTCCTCGCGCAAAAGCCTTGTTAATAGACTTTCTAACATATTCTTTATTGTCACCTATATTCTTAGCAAAATGACTGTCTAAATTTTTTAAAGTTGCTCTCTTTTTTGTAGCTGATGCCTTAATGGAGAACATACTTCGCTTTGAATCAACAGGATCAAGCACCGAGTACTTTAAACCAATCACCTTCCCCTCCTTTTCGATTTTAACAGGCTTCACCCCTTCCTTTTCAAGAACCTTTGTGAACGTTTCAAAATCAACTACAGAAGCAGAGCAAAGAGCATTTTCAATGGCTATATTAATAAGCATTTCAGCTCCATAGCCATATTTTAATTCAAGATCTTCAGTGTTCCCCTCCTTAATCTTATCAATCTCTGGACCGTGGCGATCTATTTCTTTCTTATGATCCCTTTTCCTATCCGTTGCTATGGTAATCCCATATTCCTTTTCAAACATCCGGCAGAGACGAAGTGATTTCTCTACTTCAAAACTATCGTCTACCTTTTTCCCATCAACATCCACCACTGAGCTGGCTATATGAATATGGGGGTGGTCTTTGTCCATATGACGATATACCACATACTCACAATTTCCGTAGCCCATCATTTTCATATAACGATCCGCAATTTCATTCAGCAAATCATCCGTAAGTTTTGATAGATCCTCCTTAGCAAAATCTATATTAGGATGAAAAGTAAACTTTTCAAGTTTACGGCCTTTTACCTGGTTACTTTTGTAGTCAGAAACCAAAGAATTAAAATCTCCAATAATGGCAGACTTATCCATGCCAGCAAGACCAATGGTCCTCCCAATCTCATGAGCAACACCCTCATTTATCTTTTTCTCGTGATAATCAAAAATGCCCTTAAAATGGCTGCCCTTTATTGGATTAGCAATCAATACTTACTTTTGTTTAAATGGTTACGAACAAATAAAAGTTGTTCTTGAAGTTCCTTTAGAATTTCTACATCACTCTTCTTTAAGTAAACCGGACCCTGCGTCTTAGCTGTAGCATTTATACGCTCAGCAATCTGATTGACATTCACCCCAATCCTTCTAAGCTCCTTACTCATTTGTTGACGGGCCTGACTTAATTCCCTTATATCGACAATATTATTCCCACTATCATTTAATCCGGATTCTATAAGAAAATTCGTCATGTTCATTTTAGCCTTTTTTGCATTAGCTTTTATGGCTTGCTTTT
>NZ_SMMB01000045.1 GCF_009711365.1 Xanthovirga aplysinae
CCCCATTTTATTGGCGTATGGGATACGGTATCCACCCTCGGATATTTTTATGGAAAACGTTTCTTTGATGAAACACTAAATCCAGATATTAAATTTGCTTATCAGGCCATCTCCATAGATGAAAGCAGAAAAAAATTTCTTCCTAGTATATGGAGAGAAAATAAAAAAGTTCAGGGACAACTAATAGAACAAGTTTGGTTTTCTGGTTCACATTCAGATGTAGGTGGTTGGTATGATGAGAGAGGA
>NZ_SMMB01000490.1 GCF_009711365.1 Xanthovirga aplysinae
AGAAAAGGAGGAAGTTTAAAAAGCATAATTAAGGTGAGTCCAATAGAAATGGCCGTAAGCATTTTCATATATAAATCCATACCATTCAAAAAGGATGGACTTATGTTTTCATTTCCTTCTGAATCATAAAAAGTGCTTCCATAAATAAGCTCTTGAAAAAAAGAACTTGTAAATAAAATACTCAGAATAGCTAGTAAATAAAAATATTTGATTTGCAGTTTTAACCCGCCTACAGAAAAGATCATATGTTATTTGGTAGTGTTAAAATAAGGGGATTTTTAATTTTATTTTAAGGGAAGAGATTTCTTTGTTTTTTTATGTATATTCAACTGTTGATGACCCGAATTTTGGCTAATTTCAATCCTTTAGTTAATTTCCTTTTCAGTTTTTCTCTAAGGAAATACCCCCCTGTATTCCTCACCTTTTCCAAATGTCAAACAAGTTTTCTCTTAATGTTTTTCATGCCGTAAAATGGACTTCCATAGGAACTGTTTTGGGGGCTAGTTTTCAAGTGATATACTCTGCTATAATGTCCCGCCTATTGGAGCCTGAGGCTTTTGGTTTGGTAGCAATGGCTGGGGTAGTATTGAGTTTCGGCAGTTACTTTTCACAAATGGGCCTTGGGCTTGCTTTAATTCAGAAAGATAATATCTCGACTAAAGATATTCGAAGTGTTTTTACATCTTCCTTGCTTTTGGGAATGTTTTTTACTCTTGTAATTTGGGGGTTATCACCATATTCAATGCTTTTATTCGATAACCCAAAGGTTACCCAGGTCATTCGAGTGATGGCATTTTCTTTATTTATTAATGGTCTTTTTTCTACCTCACTAAATTTATTAAGGAGGAATTTGAGATTTGAGAAGTTGGCCAAAATAGAAATCCTTTCCTTTCTAATTGCTTATGGGGTTATTGGAATAGGATCTGGATATTTGGGTTTTGGTGTTTGGAGTCTAGTAATAGCAAGCCTTTGCAATTCTTTTTTTGTTGGAATTATGGCTTATGCCTTAATTAGACATAGCATTAAATTACTTTTTAAATGGGAGAATTACAAACCGTTATTTTCCTTTGGGAGTAAAATTAGTATAACCACTTTCCAGGAATTTTTTTATTCCAAAATGGATGTAATGATTATTGGTAAGATGTTAGGAGCAAGTGTTTTAGGGGTGTATAATAGGGCGCATTTGTTAGTGTATTTGCCTTCTCATCATGTGACCTCCGTATTTTCCAGGGTTTTTTTCCCTTCCTATAGCCGGTTACAATCAAATCCGAAGTTACTTTCCAAAACTTTTTTATCCCATATAACTTTTATGGGATATATTATTATTCCACTTTGTTTAGGCATTTTTGCAGGTGCTCGGGAAATTGTAGGGGTGGTGCTTGGGGAAAATTGGGAGGATGCTGTAGGAATTTTAAAAGTTTTATGCATACCCATAGCACTAGGTGCTATTAACTTACCTTTTGGAATAATATGCGATTCCACTGCTAATTTAAACAAAAAGGTGATTTTGAATTTTATTTCACTTTTTTCACTAATAATTCTTTTTTACTTGCTTAGAAATAAAGGATTGGTTGGTTTCGGTTATGCTCTTTCCATTACGGAGACCTTACGGTTTTTGATGTATACCTATGTTGTGAATAAAATCCTTCCCTCAACTAATTGGAACCTAGTAAAGGCTTATTTACCAGGTCTTCTTACAGGATTAATTGTATGTGCCGCAATTAGCATGCTTGCTTATTTGTCTGAAAATTTAGATATTCCATTAACATTTCTTCTTATCATTCAAATTATTACTGGAGCGGTTATTTTATTAATTAATATCCTGTTCTTGCCTCCCAAAAGTTTAAAAGGTGTGATATTTAATACGATCAGCAG
>NZ_SMMB01000452.1 GCF_009711365.1 Xanthovirga aplysinae
GATATTTATTTTCCATTAATTGAACAGGTATTGAGGGAGGAAGGAGTTCCTGAAGATTTTAAATTCCTGGCCATGCAGGAAAGTAGTTTTGTTGGAGATGCCGTTTCTTCCTCTAATGCGGTAGGGTATTGGCAATTCAAAAAACCGTCAGGCCAGGAAAATGGACTCCGGATTGATTCATATGTAGACGAACGCATGCATATCAAAGCCTCCACCAAGGGAGCTGCCCGATATTTGAAAAGAAATAATTTTTATTTTAAGAACTGGGCCAACACCCTTATCTCCTTTCATCAGGGATTAACGGGAACAAAAAAATTGGTTCATAAAAAAGATTTTAGTGCCTCCAAAATGGTGGTTGATAAAAAGACTTTTTGGTACCTAAAGAAATTTTTGTCCTACAAGATTGCCTATGAAAAGGCTGTTGGAAAAAACAAAAGCCCAAAGTTAGCCTTAAAACAATACAAAAAGGGAGGAGGAAAAGATTTAAAACAAATAGCACGTGAACTTAAGCTAGACCCTGAAGAGCTGATTACCTACAATAAATGGCTGAGAAAAGGGAAAATACCTAAAGAAAAGGAATATACTGTCTTTTACCCCGTATATGGAAGGGAAGCTGGCAAAACCATTGCCGATTCTTCTTCTCCTGTTGTGGAATCGAAAAAACCGTCCTCCACAAAGAAGAAGATTGAAGTGGAGTCAAAATATTTGCAGAAGCTGAATGAACAATTAAAAATTGCCAGACAAAACCCCTCAAAAATTGGACGTATAAATCGAATTCCTTCAGTTATTGCCGGAGCAAATGATAATGTGGCCAGCCTTGCTGAATTGGGAAATATTACCATAAGCAAATTCAGAAAATATAATGACCTAGGAAAAAATACTAAAATAAAAGAAGGACAACTTTACTACCTTAAACCAAAACGTCGAAAAGCACGCACTCATTTTCATATTGTAAAGGCAGGTGAAAATCTTTGGGGGATTTCTCAATTGTATGGTATAAAATTAAAGGTATTGATGCGCAAAAATCGAATAAAAACCATTAAACCTTTAAAAGCAGGGCGGGTGCTCTGGATGCGATTTATTCGTCCATCTCGTCAGGAAATTGAATATGTAGAACCTCCTGCAGGTAAAGACCTTTCTACAATAAATCAAAAAAATACTCAAAATCACTCTGAGGATATAATAGACAAGACTTTTACGGAACAAAATCAAAAGAATATCATACCCATCAAATCTGTTAAAAAGAAAAGGACAAAAGTTCCAGTTAACCAAAATTCAACCTCAACCTCATCAAAAAGGCCGGAAGGCTCTAACAATACTGCAAAATGGTCTGACCAAGCCGAAGAAAATCAAGATTCCTCCAAGATAAATTCTGTGCCTTTTTCAAAAAGTTCCTTGTCAGATAATGAGAAATCTGATGGAAGCTCCAAAAATGTAAAGCCGGAAGGCTCATATGGCCTTTATACCGTCAAAAAGGGAGATACATTCTACGGAATTTCTCGAAAATTTGGAGTCTCAGTGGAAAAAATCCTTCAGTGGAACCAATTAACCCTAAATAGCTCAATACGACCAGGCGATCAATTAAAAATAAATCGGAAAGCAAGAATAAAGTCTAATAAATCAAAAGAAACCCAAGTAAAAGAAAAAAGCTCTAAATTCATAAAACATCAAGTAGCTCCAGGAGAAACTTTATATGGA
>NZ_SMMB01000134.1 GCF_009711365.1 Xanthovirga aplysinae
TCTTCTTTTCTTTCCCCCTATCTGACCGGCCTTTATTTGCAATTGATTATATCCAATTCCTAATAAAGCCAAAAGCAAAAGTGAAATAAAAATGTATCCTATTTCCAACATCTCTTTTTAGGTTTATTAACAACAATTTATTTAAAAATAAATAAAGAACTGCTCACCAACCTTTATCTAAGGTGAAATAAAAATTGAAAAAATTACCCAATCTCCTTCAACCTCCTAATAAATATCACTCTATCCTCTCCGTCGCCATCATAATTCTCAAAATAAGAAACTCCCTCAGGATTCTGAGAATCTCCTTCTATGGGATAGAACCCCATTTCTTATGGAAAGCTATTGATCCTTCATTTAAGAGAGAAGTAACACATTCCACTTCCATTACACCCTTTCCTTTAACTATTTAGAAAAACTTTTCATAAAGTGATCTCCCGATAGCATTT
>NZ_SMMB01000017.1 GCF_009711365.1 Xanthovirga aplysinae
CAAGTTAAATTCAGGAATGTCCTGTAATCTAGCTGTAGCCACAGATTCCTGTATTTTTTCCACTTCCTCCATGGTTAAGGTTAGGGAAGCTTCAGCCGTATACTGACCGAAACCTCTTGATACGGGCATATTACCCGCTCCGTATTGATTTTCAATCTCCTGGTTGTCAGAGTAGGAAATTGAAGTTATGCCATAAAAAGGCTTATCGCCATTGGCC
>NZ_SMMB01000215.1 GCF_009711365.1 Xanthovirga aplysinae
ATGGCGAGCTGCCATGCTTTTCCAACGCGCAAAAGCCGACGCGAATAAAGCACAGCAGCCAGCCCAACGTTGTGCCCAATGCAAAAAATGATGAAATTGACGATCATATTAACTTTTGCGACATTAACACTTGTCTCTTGCAGTAAAATAACACCTGCCGGTTTTTGGACTGACTTTGACAAGAACTTGCAAATCGAACATATCAATGACCAAGGACCTTGGGGAGGACATCGGGCAATACACTGGACGGCTGATAATAAAGAGACGTTTAATACAAAAAGAATAATTGATTTTGCGACCAAAAATGGTTGGACACTGGTTGACAGTACTCAACACTCGACTAGAAACCTTATTAAATGGAAATACATGAACAATCCAATATTTCCATTATCACATACTGGTTTTAGCCCAACGGTAATACCATCAAATAGCGTTTATGAGAACTTTCCAAGGTGGACTTCATCAGACGCCATGGTTTTCCACTTTGAAACCGGTTGGGTTTCAATTCAACCAGGGACAGATGATAGCAACTTAACAAACGGCTTTGTAATGGTAAATAAGGATCAAAATGAAATGACAGTTTACCATTTATGGGGTGAATAGAAAAAAAATAATAAACACTGGGCACAACACTATGTAAAAATAATAGCCGCGCGAGGCCATCAGCACATCCAAAGCTACAATTTTTACATTTACCGTTGTGTGTCATTTAGGTAAAACACTTGT
>NZ_SMMB01000696.1 GCF_009711365.1 Xanthovirga aplysinae
AAAATTATAAGGAGTAGAATATTCCCATTATACAGAAAAATCTGGTTGTCGTGATCATAACCTCCATTTTTTTCGCCATGGCTAGGGAGCTTTTACCTAATAAAATCTGAATCGTGACATACACTATTGATTAGAAAGTTACTTATTTGCCCATTTGCCAAGAAGTATGCCAAAAAATAGGGACTTAAAATACATCTTTTTAGCCATAATTTAGGCTTCCTATAAAGGAAACCGTCCGCCAGCAGACAATTACGGTCGTTGACGGACGGTTTATAGTTATTGCTCCAGAGATGTGAAAAACCAGAAGTATTTATTCGTACCTAATAGCATTCACCGGATCATCTGTTGCAGCCTTGTAAGCGTGATAGCTCATCGTTAACCAGGCTACCATGAAAGACAGGAGACCTGCCAAAACAAAAACTTCTATTCCTATGTTGGTGCGGTACTGAAAGTTTTCAAGCCAAGTATTCATTACCCACCAACCTAATGGACAAGCCAGAACAAATGCTATTAGTAATAACCGGCCAAAGTTTTTAGATAAAAGCAGAATAATTCCACTTACTGTAGCCCCCAGGACTTTCCTTACTCCAATTTCTTTTTTACGCTGTTCAGCGGTAAAAGCAGCCAGTCCAAATAATCCCAAGCAGGCGATAAAAATAGCCATAACCGAAAAGGTGGTGAAAATTTCTCCTATTCTTTCTTCATCTCCATATTCACTATTAAATTCCGAATCCAAAAAGGAATAATCAAAATCTTGACTAGGAGCCATTTCATTCCACTTTTTATTTAAAAGAGAAATAGCCTCTTTGGTTTGTTGTCCGTCAATTCGGAAAGTAATCATGGAGTTTCTTTCTCCTAAATAGATCACTAAAGGGTCAATTTTATTTCTCAGGGTTTTGTAGTTAAAATCTTTTACCACTCCCACAATTGTTGCACTACTATTATTCCATGAATTTATCTTTCTTCCAATAGGGTTTTCATAACCTAATATTCGGGCAGCGGATTCATTAATGACTGCTGCCGAAGAATCGGAAGGGAAATCTTGAGAGAAAAAGCGGCCTTGCACCATCTTCATTTCCAAAGTTTTCTGAAAATCGGTGTCAACCCACCAGCGATTCATTAAATAGGTTTTTTCATCTGTTTTAGGACCTTCTGCCCAAAAATAGGCATTATTATTTTCTGAAATATTGTCAACCGGAGAATAACTGGTTACGGTGGCTGACTTAAACGGTGGTTGACGCAACATTTCTTGTTTAAAGCTTTCCACACCCTCGTCCAGGAAATAGCCGTTATGAAGGATTAATAACTCCTCTTTGTTGTAGCCAGGATCTGTATTTTTTACAAAATGCAATTGCTTATAAACCGTTGCCGTCCCTATTAAAAAGAAGATAGAGGTGGTAAACTGTAAAGTAACCAATATATTTCTTAATTGACCTCCTTTTCCCCTGTTTCCCGACCCACCTTTCAAGGCTTGAATGGGAGAAAAACGGGAAAGGTGAAAAGCGGGATAGCTTCCTGAAATAAGGCCTACAACTATTACAATTCCTCCCATGAAAGCCAAAAGAGGCATATTGCTCCAATAATTGGGGTTAAGGGATTTGCCGGACCATTGATTGAAAACCGGAATCATGAACTCCAACAGTAAAATAGAGAGAAATAGTCCCAAGAGACTAAGGAAAAGGGATTCTGATAAAAATTGGACTAACATCTGAGACCGGAGGGCTCCAATGGTTTTTCGTAAACCTACTTCTTTAGATCGTTCTTCTGAGCGGGCAGTTGCCAAATTCATATAATTGATACAAGCGATTAACAATATGATGGCAGCAATGGCTGAAAAGAGATAAATGTAATTAATATCACCTTTAGAATCCGTCTCATATTTTAAATCTGACCGGAGATGGATGTCTTTTACCGGTTGGAGATGAAAAGAAAAAGCATCATGAAGGTCTGTTTTACTGCTTTCTTGGGACATTTCTCCTATAAGTTGGGGACCGACATATTTTTCTACCAATTCCCTTAATTTGGATTCTATGAGTTTTGGGTCAGTAGCTTCATTGAGCAGAACATAAGTGAAAAAGTTATTATTACTGGTCCAATTATCCTGACTGCTCATTTCACTTCTGCTCATGGAAAGAAACATATTTGCTTTGAAATGAGAAGTTTCAGGCATATCTTCCATTACTCCACTTACGATTAGGTTAGTTTTTCTGCCCCATAGTACGGTTTTTCCGATGGGATCCTCTTTTCCAAAAAGTTTTTTAGCAGTACTTACATCTATTACCAGGCTATTGGGTTGAGACAATGCCGAAGAGGGATCACCACCTACAAAAGGAATAGTGAAGACATTAAATAGTGTGGAATCAGCAGTAATTCCTTTTATTCCCTTATAGCTTTTTTCTCCATAGGTGAGTTTGTAGGAATTAATCCACCCATAGGTGCGGGTTGATTCTTCTACTTCCGGTATTTCCTCTTTAAGAATAGCTGATAAGGGGGCAGGTGTCAAGGCCATATGTTCAACTGCTCCATTATATTTTTCCTTTGTGCTGATTCGGTACATTCGGTCCAGGTTGGTATTGTGCCTGTCAAAACTTAATTCATCCTTTACCCATAGAAAAATTAATAAACAGCAGGCCATTCCTATGGCCAGGCCCGTAATATTGATAAAAGTGTAAAATTTATGTTTTATAAGGTTCCGAAAAGCAATTTTTATATAGTTTTTTACCATGGTAAAAGAGTTTAGTGGAGATGTTTCTTCTGTAAAGTCAAAAAGTATAATAATCAAAAGGGTACATTTTTTACCAGAATAAGGTTGTATTTAAAATGCAGACGTCCGCAAGCAGACGGTCTGTATATCACTTTACCCACCAAGGATTCTGAACTCTTGGTGGATTGAATTGAAAAATTATCATTCGTACCTAATTGAATTCACAGGATCATCTGTTGCGGCTTTAATAGTATGGAAGCTCATTGTAAACCAGGCAATAATGAAAGAAACCAATCCTGCCAACAAGAAAATTTCTATGCCAATGGAAGTATGAAAATGAAAATTCTGTAACCATTCATTCATGGTCCACCAAGCCAAAGGGCTGGCTAATAAGAATGCTATCAGCAACAATTTACCAAAGTCTCTGGATAACAAAAGCACAAGACCTCTAACGGTTGCACCTAACACTTTCCTCACACCAATTTCTTTTTTACGTTGTTCGGCAGTAAAGGCTGCCAGCCCAAACAGGCCTAGACAAGCAATAAAAATGGCCAGACAGGAAAATACGGCAAAAATCTCTCCTGTTTTCTGTTCTTGCCGGTACATACTGTTAAAGCGGTCATCCAAAAAA
>NZ_SMMB01000474.1 GCF_009711365.1 Xanthovirga aplysinae
AAAATACTTTTGTTCATAAATCCTTTTTAGAGACTTCCAGTTTTGGAAAGGTTTCTTGCAATGGGGTAGTTTATGTTCAAAAGGGAAAAGCGGTGGTTTTTGATACCCCAACCAATGAAACCGCAACTAAAGAATTAATAGAATGGATCCAAAATGGGCTTGAATGTAAGATTATTGGTGTAGTGGTTAGTCATTTTCATGAAGACTGCTTAGGCGGGTTGGAAGTTTTTCATCAGGCTGGGATTGAGTCCTACGCTAGCGATTTGACCATTGAATTAGCCAAAAGTGAGAAAATGCCTATTCCTAAAAATGGCTTTAAAAATAAGCTGAAACTAAGAGTTGGTAATAAATGGATCCTCAATGAGTTTATGGGGGAAGGGCATACAACAGACAATATAGTGAGTTATATGCCGAGCGAAAAAGTATTGTTTGGAGGGTGTTTGGTTAAGGAGCTAAATGCTAATAGAGGTTATGTAGGTGACGGTAATGTTAAGGTTTGGTCAAATACCGTTTCTAAGGTTAAGAACAAGTACCACAAGGCCAAATTAGTGGTTCCAGGACATGGAAAAACGGGAGATTTAGCATTACTTGAATATACCATTAAATTGTTTGAAAGGTCAAAAGAGACCCCTAAGTAGGGCGAATTAAGCTTAGTTTATAATTGACCGTTACTATATGAATTAATTTTTATAAGGTCCGATGAAATTAACTGTTTGTAGAAAAGAATATTTTAATGCTGCACATAGGTTGTATAACCCAAAGTGGTCAGATAAGAAAAATAGTGATATCTTTGGAAAATGTAATAACCCTAATTATCACGGACATAACTATGAGTTGGTGGTAAAGTTAACCGGAGATATAAACCCTGATACTGGTTATGTGTATGATATGAAAGCGTTGAGTGTCCTGATCAAAACTAATGTAGTTGATAAATTTGATCATAAAAACTTAAATCTAGATACCAATGAATTTAAAAAACTTATCCCTACAGCCGAAAATATTGCAGTGGTTATTTGGAATATTCTGAGGAAGCAAATAGACAATAAATACGATTTAAAGATACAGTTATATGAAACCAAAAAAAATTTTGTTGAATACCCCGCTCAGCAATGAGTTTGATGTGGAGGAGATGGGCAACGAGCACATAAGTACTTCCTTTGAAACTCCTCTCCGTGAAGGAGCCTTTGATATCAACGATGAGCGGAAGATTGAGCTTATTGAAAATCATTTTAGGGAAATTATGCTGATTTTGGGCTTGGATTTGACCGATGACAGCTTGAATGGAACTCCACGTCGTGTCGCTAAAATGTATGTAGAGGAAATTTTTAGTGGCCTAAATCCTGAGAATAAACCAAAAGCAAGGCTTTTTGAGAATAAATACAATTACGATGGAATGTTGGTGGAAAAAGATATCACTTTTTATTCCAATTGCGAACATCATTTTGTACCCATTATTGGGAAAGCTCATGTAGCTTATATTTCAGGCGGGAAGGTTATCGGTTTATCGAAAATCAACAGAATTGTTCAGTATTTTGCTAAACGGCCGCAGGTTCAAGAAAGATTGACGGTTCAAATTGCAAATGAGTTAAAGGAGGTGCTTCAAACAGAGGATGTGGCTGTTGTATTGGACGCCGACCATCTTTGTGTTGCTTCTCGAGGTGTCAACGATACCAATAGTAGAACAGTTACCTCTCATTATAGTGGGGTTTTTAAACAAGAAAAATATAAGAATGAATTTCTGAGCTACATTAAATTGCAGAAACATAAATTGTAACTCCAGTAAAGGACAATTTAAAAACGTAGCTCAACCCATTTTT
>NZ_SMMB01000155.1:0-121 GCF_009711365.1 Xanthovirga aplysinae
CGAAATGCCTAAAAGGCCTAATTGTGACATGGTTGCGCTGGAACCTGGTACTCCTAGATTTTGGGCAAATGCATGACTGAAGGTTAATACAGCTGCTAGAAGAAAGAATATTGTCTTTTTC
>NZ_SMMB01000155.1:191-513 GCF_009711365.1 Xanthovirga aplysinae
CAATAAATGTACTTGGACTTTTTCTTTCCCGTTTTGAATACCTTTGAGTGATGCTAAAATCAGGAATTAAGAGGTTTTTTGAGGAATACCTTGATAATCTATAGATTTTTTTGAGGGTCTAGAGCCTTCTAAAGTCTTAGCAATGAACAGTATTTGGGTATTATCACCTAAGCAAATGTATTTAGGGAGAAATTAGTTTTATTTAAAAACTTGATATCCCACGGTTTTATTTCCCCAGCCTTTCACTATGGCAGCTTGTGCATTAGTTCCCAAGAAACTTTCATTATGTTGATAACCTACTGTCTTATTCCAGCTGCCAATT
>NZ_SMMB01000267.1 GCF_009711365.1 Xanthovirga aplysinae
AAGAAAGCACAGCAGCCAGCCGGGCCGTTACCCATAAGCTAACCAGAACATTGAAGATACTTCTACACATTATAATTTTTATCCTCTTGACGGTCATTACCCAAATCGGTGGAATTATATATTTAATTTCAATTTTACTGATTAAGAGGAATGCAGAAAAGAAAAGGTTAAAACAAATTGGAATTTTTATTGGTTTGTACCTTTTTACAACTTTTCTGATTGTTCCGAGTTTAGCACCAATTTTCGGAAGGGAAAAAATTAAAGAAACGGAATTTCTAAAGGCACACTCATTCTTTTACAAATTGGCAAATAGAAATTACGTCCGACCAGAACTGAATAAAACAATCGGAGAAATAGCGACTGTATTTGAAAAGCAACACAGTGGAATAAAAATGATTTACCTTGATGCAAATTTTCCTTTTATTAACAAGTTCCCGCTTTTTCCCCATTTGAGTCACAATGATGGCAAGAAAATTGACATTTCTCTGATTTACGAAACCTCGAACGGAAAACTGACTAACAGAAAACCGTCAGTTAGTGGATACGGGGTCTATGAAAAACCTACAAGTAAAGAATTTGACCAAAATGAAGTCTGTAAAAACAAAGGGAATTGGCAATACGACTTTCCAAAATACCTGACTTTAGGGACAATCAATAAAGACATTGAATTATCAAAAAAAGGGACACTCGAATTAGCAAGGCTGATTTTAAAACAAGATAATATTGGGAAATTGTTTATCGAACCTCACTTGAAAAACCGACTGAATTTAATGAACGACAAAGTAAGATTTCACGGTTGTCAAGCAGTACGACATGATGACCATTTACATTTTCAATTAAAGTAAAGCCTATGGGTAACAGTGGCTAGCTGCCATACTTTGCCAGCACACAAAAGCCGACGCTAAAAAGCACAGCAGCCA
>NZ_SMMB01001006.1 GCF_009711365.1 Xanthovirga aplysinae
TTATATGGTCAAATTTTGACCCTGTGTGGGGGTCAATTTCTGACCCTGTCTCATGGTCAATTTTTGACCCTGGGTCAAATTCTGACCCTGTGCATGAATCAAAATTTGACCCTGTGTTTGATTCCGAAACAATAAGCTGATAGACGGTTGAATTCTCAATAGTTGCCTTGCCTGAATTACCCTCTTTGAAGTCAATTAATCCCACTTTTTTTAGCTTTATTCTGGCCTTCTTAATTGTGTTTCAAGACAGGCCTTTAATACCCTCTGTCATTTGCTTTTTAGAATGACGAATAGGGTTTTGCTAGGCTAAAGAGTTGCTTAATTCTAATAGATAGAAATATACCTTGAAATAAAGAATGACATTTGGGATCTTGTCATTAGTGGATGCAGTTGATACTGTGGGAGAGGAGTACATTCTATTACTGCTTCTAATTATTTAAAAGTCAGAGCTTAAACAATTATGAACCCAAAAATGCTTATGATTTCAGTAATGTTTTTCTTAAAGGATTCAGTAACAACCTGTTAATAGGTTATCCATATGAAAACCGATACAGATACCCTAATCAGAAAAGAAATCTTGTCTTTTCTGACCGAACAAAACGCTCATTTGAGATACGAAGAGGTGCTGGATAACTATCCTGAGCATCTGATCAACAAGAAATTGGAAAATGTGGATTATACTCCCTGGCAGCTACTTGAACATATCCGGCTGTGCCAAAAGGACATTCTCGACTTTGTTGTAAATCCAAACTATACACAATCCTCCTGGCCAGAGGGCTATTGGTCGAAAAAAGGAACTGCATCCATAGAGGACTGGAACAATTCTTACCAACTGTTTCTTGAAGACCTTTCTGTGATCACGAAGCTCATCACTAATAAGGAATTAAATCTCTTCGAACCAATGCCAGCAGGAAAAAAGTATTCCCTGTTCAGAGAGGTCCTCCTTATTATTGATCACAATTCCTACCATTTGGGCCAACTAGCCCTCTTCAAAAAGACAGGTGGTTAAGAGCAAGTAGTTTGAATAAATATTGCATTCATTTGGACTAATATTCTAATTATCGGTAGACTTGCAAAACGACAAATAAAATAAATGCTTTAGAAATGAGAAATAAATTGACTTTTCTGAGGATTTGATGATTAGACAATCAAAATGGAAAAAATAGAAGAAATATTGGGTTAATGACCGGACTTTTGTTGGAAAATACTAAACAGTAAGATTATAAAGCTAAAGTGAAAAAAGAACCACGGTTTCCAATTCTGAAGATGGCTGACGGTCAAATGATCTCCAGTGACCCTCACATACAATCCTACTTACATCCTTCTCTGCAATCTAGCTCCTCACTAAAATGCTCCATAGAACCATTTCTTAATGCTTGGCCCCATATAAGGGTTTGGTTACTTTTCGGCACTTCTTTTTTATAGGTTCATCTAAAGGCAAAACCTTCTTCTTGGGCGGCTAAAGAAAAACACAACCTATGGTTTAACGATTGTAGCTGCGTAGGCATCCTTTCGGTGGTTATTGTTTATAATGGAGTGGCAGAATATGGATTCTCTATCTAAATTATATGGCTACCTCTAAGTTTATAGATTCATAGTAACGTTTATACTCTTCCAACGCATTGGAATAATTAATGATCAAATTACTCATTGAATGCTCGAAAATCCTGTCCAAATCTGGTTCATAAAATTCAAAGAATTTTAATCCGGCCCAAAGTAAGTTTCGAAATTCTTTAATAATCATTTCGTCACCCTTCTGAATATTAATTATTTTACTCCAAGCCTTTCCTATACTTCCTTGCCTAATGCTTCTTGAAATTTTTTCTTGTGAGAAATCTTCAATATGAATACTCTTAATAAGCCTAATTAAATTCAATAATTTCTTATCATCAGCAAATAAGGCTTTCAGAGATTTAATAATTAGAGGTATATATTCCTCTTTAAACCGAAGATGGTTTTCTACAAGTAATGCCAGTTTATAAGGTGTTACATTTGCCGAATCCTCAACTGCTGTAGTTTTCTTATCATTAATAGAATGGTCGGTGACAAAGGTGTTCAGCATTTCCGTGCAAAAATGAAGGGTATTTAACCATTCATTATATGCCCCTTGAAGCTCTTTCGGCAAATTAATTTGTTTTAATTCTCCAATGTAATACATGCTAAGCATGGACATGATTTCCGGAGACTTATGATGATTTGCTCTTTTAAATTCATGTGTGGCATCCCTACCTGTATTATCAAGAACAATTTTTGCACCTCCAGGATGTATTTCCTTAAATTCACTTAAATCATACACCTTATTGTTAATCGCTACCCAATATCCATTTTTATCATTATTGTGCTTCACAATTTCTGACATATTAAAATATCTTGGGGGAGTGGTTTCTACATGATGTGGACTTGTGAAAATATCTTGCATAAAGCGATTTTCGGAAAATAAAGAATAAAATATTTCTTCATGTTCTATTGGAGAATCAGGTATATGTTCTTCTATAATTTCTTTTATATTTGAAATAATATGTTTCGAAAAACCAGCCTTACCACAAACATAAAACAACCCTCCTAAACCGCTATTGGATTTTGATTTTAAGGCCTTAAAGATCGATTTGGAGGATTGTTTCATTAATTGTATTAATGATAAGGAAGAGTCATTCACAAATGCTAATTCACCTTTTTTTAAACTTTCATCAATATCTAATTTTTTGCTTTCCCTTGTAATAGCAATACTTACCTTTGCCCCCAATTTCATTAATTCGATTAGTTCCTTTGGGTGGACAATATCAGATTCTTGTTTTACACTATAAAATAAATGAAGTAATGGTATTTTATTTTGAGATCTTAGATGATCCCAAAATCCTTTAAAGGGAGAAATACCTGTTCCTCCTGCAAAAAGATAAATCGGTACATTTATTTCTTTTGGAGGAGAAAATCGCAAGGGGCGAACGATTTTAAAAGGTAGAAAATTTGTTTGATTGGATTCCTCAGAATGAAGATAAGAAGAAGTTACCCCCTTAAAAACTTTATCTTTCACCTTGGTTTCTGAGTGTTCTACAATTAAATCTATTTCTTCCTTATCAAATCCTGATGAAATACTGTACAATCGTTCTTTTTCTGGTTCCAAAATTTCACACAAATGGGGTAAAAGAAATTTCTTCACATCTAGATCATTTTGCAAACTATTTTGAACAAATTCCTCAAAAGTTATTTTTGAAGTGGAATTCCCAGACATATGTGGACATCCTATGATCTGCTTTACATTGGATAAATTGGCATAAGATAGTATTTCGGTTACGTTTATACTTGTTCTATCTAAATGGTAATAGAAAGACAAATAATTTTTCCATTCATTGGTCAATTCCACAGGTTCTTCCCCCGTTAATGACATCCTTCTTAATAGGTTATTAACCACTTCTCTTTTATTTTTAGGCAGAATGGCTATTCTATCACCTGGTCGGTAGTCAATTCCTTTTTTGGCTACATTCAACTTTATGTGTTTGGTTTTCCCATTTCCAATATCTACTTTATCCATGATAGTACTATAAGGGCAGCGCAGTTTTTTGTTTACATACCTTTCTTTCCTTGTAATTTCTAATTGATCATCCACTTCTTCCCAGGTACGTGCCTTAAACAAACCAGTAAATCCTCCAATAGTAACAGACCTTCCCACTTTAAATGCCATTTGAAGATAGCCGTATACTTTTTTTCTGTGAACACCTAAAAAACCAGTTTCCCCGGAATAACTTTCTAGAAAAGAATTAAAGATCCCTGTTAACTCTCCATCTTGCTTTTTGCCTATGTATTCAAGAACAGATATTTTATCCACCTTATTTAGTAGATTTCTCCAATGTTCTGGGTACCATTTTCTTATAAACAAAGCCTCTTTACCTAATATAGTATCGTATTTAGCTCTTTCAATAAAAGTATCTAGTAAATGAAATATTGGAGCAGAAGTTCCACTTGGCCCTTGAATACCTTCCTTTAAAGGAACAGCAAATGGAGCTACAGTCTTTGCCCAAACAATAGGATCCACATAGGTCCTGCTTCTAGGATTTGGGTTTATCTTTAAAAAACTCGTTTCAGTAATGTTTTCAATAATTGTTTTAAGAGCTTTAATTCCTTTAACGACTTCTTTCAATCTGTCATTTAGAATATGATTTTGAATCCCAGCGATAATCTTTACAGCACCTCTTGTTTTATGTGAAATTTCTGCCTGAGTTAAATAGAACACCTGCTCTTCCTGATTGTTAACCGTCGGGATTAATAGATCCAGATTTTCTACTTCAAAATCTTCATTCCTATTTCTAATTTTCCAATTATACATGATTAGATCAATGTATGATAGAAAAGGTTTAGGCCTTTTTAGGCGCTTTGTTATGATCTTCCACGGTACCTCAATGGATTCAGGAATATTAAGGTCTTCAACCCTTTCATTTCTTACGTATGCATGAGCGAGCATACTCATTAAAGCTGAAGCGCGACATAAATATTTGTCAGGTAAATTTTCCTTATCAGGAATAAGTAGTGGTAGTTTTTTTAGGGCCTTTCTGAGGGTTTGATGCTTATAATGAAAAGGTAGATTTTTAGCTATTTCGTCCCATTTAGAGAATTGAGAGGGAAGGCTTTGTAGGGGTTCCAGAGATGGCATAAAGCCATTTTCCAAACTTAAAAAACCAAGGTTCTCGTGTTCTAATTCAATATTTTTTGCCTCAGCATTTAAAAGATACTCATAGGCTGGTGAGTACTTTACTTTGTTTTTAGCAATCATACTTTTTAGAGCTAGGTTTTAATGCTTCTTATCACAATAAACCTAAATATAGTTTTTTATTCTGATTAAAATATATTACCGTATAAAAAGATTTTTTTGATATTTTAAAAGGGGTGGAAGAGGCCAAATATAGCGGTAGACAACAACTATTTAAAAAAAGGCCATTATTTGTCCTTTTCGATATATCTAGTAAGTTCTTTTAAGATATCACGCAATCTGTAGCCGGAAATAATTGGTTTGTAATGAGTGAGCGCTTGAACACCTGAGGTGGAAAGAAATCCTGTGTGAACTTGGGGAAAGAAAAAACCTATATCTAATTGCCGGTGACTATAAATAAACAGGTATATAGCTATCCCATGTACAGGTGGGAAATGGACGGTTTATGGTTACCAATAAAGAGCTTTTGGTACGTGAACACATCCTCACAACTAAGGTATTTTGGAAAATCACTATTGTTAATGTTAAAATGGACCACAATTCACCCAATAGCCTTTAGAGATTTTTTGAAGGCTTTAATAGTTGTTCAGCAAATTTTAATTGGAACTGATCCCCACTTCTCTCAAGCTGCCTTTTAGTTTATAAGCGATGGATGCCTCAAGCATTAAAAAGTGATAGAACATCAATTTTGAGCTGACAAATGGATCAATGGGATAAGAAAAAGTGTAAACCTAAAGGCATCGGTTTTAATCACTGCGGAAACCAGTCTTGTTAATAAGGTAGGAGCAAGAAAGCCGAAAAGGGGAGTCAGTGTCTACTATCTTTTATTTATTTCCCGGTTTCATTATACCCATCATCATAATCAGCCTTTGGAGGCATTCAGAGGTAAACATTAAGACAATGCTATTTACTACCCACTTGAATACCTACTGATTTAAAAAGCTTTCTATTTTTTGTATTAATGGCTTAGCTTTTACAAATCCATGACTTAAGACAAAGGTTGAAGTTCCCTTGCGTAAAAGACAAGAAGGATAACCGTTAAAGCCATATTGAGAGGCTAATGTAAACTCTTGTTCAGCACTTTCTATATATTTTTTACTATTTAAATTACGGATAAACTCTTCCTTATCTATGGGATAATCACAGATTAATTCTCTATAAAATTGATCAGATTGAATATCTTTTCCCTCAAAGAAAAATTCTTTTTGAATATTTGAAGCTAATTCAAAAGTTCTTTTTGGCAACATCTCTTTAATTACCATGACTGCAACAGAGCTTTTTTTGGAATCATAGGGGTAGTTTGATTCTTCAAGAACACCATTAATAAATGACTCTCCAAATGGAGTTCCTGTAATTTTAGTCACTAAAGGCATGTTTCTTTTGATATGAGCATTTATTTGTCCCATTTTAATTCCTCTACTTCCAGCAAACAGTCCACCGTTAACTAATGTAAATTTAACCCTGTGGTCCAGGGAATCAATGACTGCTTTTAATTCATTGGAGAAGCCGTAACACCATCCACATAAAGGATCAAAGCCATAAACGATTTCTATTTGTTCACTAAATGAATCCATTATTTTTTCTTTCATAATTTTAAGGGTTGATACCATTATGTTTCATGGGTTTCGTATTCCAGGGTAGCAATACAAAGGAAACAAAAAACTTAAATTAATTCTTGATAGGGGATTTATGAAGAAATTAATGTATTCTTTTTTAAACTTTTAATTCATTTCCAATAAATTTCTGTTCGTAAAATTACTTTCATCCTTCAACCAGAATTTATTGAAATTAAAATTTTTCAAATGGCCT
>NZ_SMMB01000223.1 GCF_009711365.1 Xanthovirga aplysinae
CTGCTGTGCTTTCTGAGCTTCGGATTTTGTGCGTTGGAAAAGCAGGCAGCTCGCCATTGTTGTAGGGCGTTTTTATTTATTTACTTTTAAAGTCTCTCCATATTTCATACAGTTCACTTTCTTCTGCATTGGTAAAATATTTGCCAAACAGTTCGCAATTTCTGAAGTAAGCCATACATTCTCCAAACTTTAGATACTGTGTTTGTGGAATAGATTTCTTTCGGAGGCACTTTTTTAATATCTCAAGTCGATTCTTTTCATCTTCCGAAATTATTTCTCCAATTTTTTGAATTTCCCCTTGAGTAAATCTGGTAGTAATTGTCTCTAAATTTTTTAGGTTTTCCCAATGTTCCCGAGCCGCCATACCTTGGTCAACTCTGCGAAACCTACCTTTTGACAAAGCAAATTTTAGTTCATCTTTTCTTTCAAATTCTATATCATGATCTTTCAACTCAGTCCAGAATGTTTCTATGTCAAGCCCGATACTCTCCTTCCAAAAGGTCAATAAGTCGCTGGTTAATGATCTCAATTGGGCTAGAGTTAATTTACTGTCGAGAAGTTCTTTGAGTTTTTTGGAATAATCTATAATAGCGTCCTTAGTGGCCTTGTCGAAATATTGAGAATTTTTCACGACTCGATTTTGAATTTCAATCGAGGTCAATAACATTTCTCTATATTTATCTTTATCATTCGTCATTTATTTGACTTTCTCTAATGTTCGTTAAGGCAGATAGTTTACAAAGTTA
>NZ_SMMB01000097.1 GCF_009711365.1 Xanthovirga aplysinae
TGAACGCTCCTGGATCGATCAAGATGGAAACAGTCAATTTTTGACATTTGGTGAAAACGGAGATTTTGAAGCCGAATATTCAATTGGACTAGATTATTCCTCTGGTTTCGATTTAAGGGAAAATAATATTCTTGATTTGATATGGTATGGAAAAAACAAAGAACAATTTTTTTCCTGGTATTTAGAAGGTAATCATATCATAATTGATGATGGGACATTGGAATTTACTGTATTAAGTGTAAATGAAACAACACTAGAGTTAGAATTTAATGAGGGAAACAGTACTTATTCAATGGTTAAGCTAAAAGAATAAAGCTCTCATCACTAATGGACTATTTAAATA
>NZ_SMMB01000312.1 GCF_009711365.1 Xanthovirga aplysinae
ATGAGAAAATCTTATTTTTTCCTTTAAAAACAATTCTAAACAGAATTCAGCATCAGTTTTCCCTGGAAAAACCTGCTTCATTCCTTTCAAAGTAGCTATATATGGAAAAGAACTAACCCATGGTTCATAAAGAGGGCTTAGAGGAAGGTATGAGCCAGAAAAATCGGTTGATTTTGAAAATACATTTTTCAAAACCTCAGAAACAATCTGCTGATGAGAGAATTGATGGGCTTTTAGTTTACCCGGAATATTATGAGCAAAACAACTCAATGCTAGATTCCTTTCTTCAAAGTCTGGATAAATAAAGTCCTCCTCCCCACCTTCCAATAAAACCTCATAGGCTCCAAATATATCTAGTTTATTCTCAGGTACAGCCTTACCATCTCCCAAAACAATTATTTCATGTACATTTTCCAAACGAGAAGCTACCTTTTCAATTTGAGTTATAAAATCCACATGTATCAAAAGCACCTTATCTTGGGCGTGATTCAGAGAGTAAACCATTTCTTCTGGAGACAGCTTAAGATTGACCACATGCAAATTGGCCCCCATCATTGGAACTGCAAACAGACATTCCAAATAACGATGGCTATTCCAATCAAGAATAGCCACCGAATCACCTTTCCTTACTCCTGCCTCTCGTAAAACAGAAGAGAGCTTTTGTATGCGCTTCTTAAGATTAACATAACTGTACTTTAATCTTCCTTTATACAGAATTTCATTTTCAGCATTATAGGAAAGGGAAGAATAAAAGAGGTCCTTAATAAGGATAGGAAATGAATTACTTTCTTTAGAGGATGCTATTAACTTCTTTTTGAACATTGACAAAGGCTTGTTATAAAGGCGAAGGATACTTAGTTAAGAAAGAAAAACCTTTGGAGAGATAGTTGAAAAGGCTTCCGGTAAATTAATTTTATAAATATTATTATTTTTTTTATAAATATTCAACCAATTAAGAATAATTTAAACAAAAATAGACTTACAACTACTAATCAGGATTGAGAATTAAAAAAGGTTGATACGTAAGATTTTGTAACCAAACCAAGCCTAATGGCAAATAAATAGGTTTATACTAGATTGCCATATGGCAATTAAAATTG
>NZ_SMMB01000585.1 GCF_009711365.1 Xanthovirga aplysinae
GTGGTAAATAAATATTATACTACGGAGGGACGGATAAATTGCCTGTTGGATATTTTACGCGCTCTTGATTTTTCTAATGAAAATTTAAGTGAGAAAAATCAAAAGTTATATGCTAAACTTATTAAAACGGAGCTGGATAGTTGAAGGTCAAATTTTTAGGGACAGGTACTTCCCAGGGTGTGCCTGTCATCGCATGTCATTGTGAAGTATGTGAATCTTTGGATTTTCGTGATAAGCGCTTAAGAAGCTCGGTGCAGATTGAGGTAGAAGGAAAGAGTATAATCATTGATTCTGGCCCTGATTTTCGGCAACAAGTAATAAGAGAAGGAATTGAAAAGTTAGATGCTCTTATTTACACCCATCAGCATAAGGATCATACTGCCGGATTGGACGATGTGCGTGGATTTAATTTTAAGCAAAATAAAGATATGCCTGTATATGCTAGGAAGGAAGTCCTGGACCAGCTTCAACAGGAGTTTTCTTATATATTTGCCGAAAATAAATATCCTGGAACTCCCCGTCTGGAGGTCTATGAAATTCAAAACTCTCCTTTTTTAATTGACCAGGTGGAAATTATTCCTATTGAAGTTTTACACTACAAAATGCCGGTGTTTGGGTTTCGAATTCAGGACTTTACGTATATCACTGATGCTAATTTTATTTCCCAAATTGAAAAGGAGAAAATTAGAGGTTCTAAGGTTTTGGTTTTAAATGCCCTACAACAGAAAAAACATATCTCCCATTTTAACCTAGAAGAAGCCTTAGCTGTAATTGAAGAATTAGCACCTCAAAAAGCCTTTCTTACCCACATTAGCCACTATTTGGGACTTCATGCTGAGATTAGTTCAAAATTGCCTGCAAATGTGGAATTGGCCTATGATGGCTTGGAAATTGCAATAGATTAGCTCATGCACACTAATTATTATTTTTTAAGGCAATTTAGTGCAGCCTTGGAATCCAAAATTATGGGGACCGAGTTGGCTGTTTCCTTTTCTCAATCAAAAAACGAATTGATCCTTGGTTTTGAAAAAGGGCAGGAAGAAGTATACATAAAAGCTGCCTTAAATCCGGATTTCTGTTGTCTATCATTGGTAAATGAGTTTTATCGTTCCCGACGCAATAGTGTCGATTTGTTTAAATCTGCAGTAGGCAATGTAGTGGTTTCGGTAACCCAATATCTTAATGAAAGATGCTTCAGCATAGACCTGGAGAATGATTATCAATTGCTTTTTAAAATGCATGGGAATCGTTCCAATATTATCCTTTTTCATAGAAAAATTGGGGTTGATTTATTTAAAAGTAAATTGGGAGGGGATAAACAACTAAAGATTCAAGATCAGGATAGAGAAATTGATCAATCTTTTGGTAGTTTTCAACAATCCTCTCAAAATCTATCAAGTCTTTTTCCCACTTTTGGACCAATAGTAAAAAAGTATCTGGAAAGAAAAGGGCTTTCTCAGCTTTCACCAGAAAAGCAGTGGGAATTAATTTCTGAGATATTAGAAAAGCTCCAAAATCCCGTTTATTATCTTTGTGAGTTAGATGAAAAACCTGTTTTTAGCTTATTGCCTATAGGTGAAATTATTCGTCAATGGGATTCTCCTATAGAGGCTATTAATGGTTTTTATGCTTATTACACCAAAATTTATTATTTGGTTAAGGAAAAGCATGCCATTTTAAGATCACTAGAAAAAAGCAGGAAAAGGTGTGAAAATTACTTAGTAAAATCCGAACAAAAACTGGAAGATTTAAAGAAACATTCCAGAAATGAAGAATTGGCCAATATTATAATGGCTAACCTTCATCAAATTCATAGTGGCAGTGCTGAAGTGGAGTTATTTGATTTTTACCGCAATGAAGAGGTGAAAATCAAACTAAAGAAGGACCAAAGCCCTCAAAAAAACGCTGAAAATTATTATCGGAAGGGAAAAAATCAGAAGGTAGAAATAGAAAACCTCCAACAAAACATCAAGACTAAAGAAGAGGAAATTTTGCAGATTGAAGAGCATTTTAATGCCATTAAGGGAATAGAAGAGGTAAGAAATCTGCGAAAATATATTACTTCCCATAATCTGAAGCAAATTAGCTCTTCCCAAGAAAAGGAGTTGCCATTTCGACAGTTCGAAGCTTATGGATTTGTGATTTTGGTAGGAAAAGATGGGAAAAATAATGACTTATTGACTTTAAAATATGCACATAAGAATGATCTATGGTTGCATGCAAAAGATGTGGCAGGTTCTCATGTAGTGATAAAACAACAGGCAGGACAAAAATTTCCTAAAACTGTTATTGAAAGAGCAGCTCAATTGGCGGCATATTATTCCAAAAGAAAAACAGATTCCCTTTGCCCGGTTTTGTTTACACCAAAGAAATTTGTTCGTAAGACCAAAAGCCTCCCTCCAGGAAAAGTAATTGTCGATAAAGAAGAAGTAATTTTGGTAGAACCTAAAAGATAAAGGCTTTCTCAAATAAATAGGACCAAGGCACCTCTCCCATTGATGTGAGATGCTGGGACTTTGAGGAGGAGACAGGAAAAAGCAAACATTCATTTAATTTT
>NZ_SMMB01000646.1 GCF_009711365.1 Xanthovirga aplysinae
AGGTATAGGGAATATATTACCGGTATAGGATTGAAAATTTAGCGTAAAATAGGATAAGGAGTTAGATTAAATGTGCTGTTGACAAGTAGCAATTCCGTAGTTTTATTTTAGACTTAAGGCAAAAATGTGCTCCTCTTTTTTAAGTACTAATAAATTTAGAATTTGCATCACCTTTACTACTAAGTTGGCTAATTCATTATGTTCTTAATTATCTTCCATTAAGGGAATGGGATCTTGATACAAAGAATCACTTTAATAAACCTTTGCCCAGTATAGCCTTTTTTGCATGGAAGTCCCTCAGCCTTTATCCATTATTTTCAAAATTAGGATCTCATTTAAAGTATTTTAATAATCTCCGTATAAAATCTTGTTTAGTAATCGGTGAGTCTTCGTGGTGATATTTGGGGAAATATTAAATAGAGTAGGTAGGCCGGTGCCGAGAATAGTAACAAGGGGAATAAAGTGCTTGAGGGATATTCCTTGAGATATGAGGATGAAAAGAAATAAGGCTGTTAGAATCAAAAGAAAAGGAAATTTCAATTTCTCCCAAATATTATAAGTGAATTCTTTTTCAAACCTGGAGATATCCGTGTGATCGGCTTCAGTGAGGATAAAGTATTTAAAACTATTATTAAAGAGATGCAGCCTTTCCTTTTTTATCTTCAATAAGCCTTTTTGTAAAAGTGTATCGATTGTCTTATGTGATTTTATGTAAGTTAAGTCATTTTCTGCCAGGTCGAAGATTAGATATTGTTCCTCTACAGTTAAAGTGTCCCAAATTGATTGGTAATAGGAGTGAGCTTTTTTAGTTATTTCTATAACCATTTGTTCGGCATTTTGCTGATTTCTTTCACCGACAGAAAATTCTAACAAGGGTTTTATCTTTGGAAGATAGCTCCCAAAATTGCACTCTGATTCGATTAAATTCTGCCCTTCCCCTTTCGGCATTCTTTTCATGGGATAATAAAAGTTAATAAAATCATGAGAAATTATATGCCAACGATTTAAAAAGGTGTTACCATAACTTTCATTAATTTGGTTTTCAGGGCTTTCAAAATAAAAACTATCCAGGGAAGTGTTGGAAATGACGATTATTTGTGAGAATGGATGCCTTTTTAATAACTGTTGTAAGTATTTTAATTTCAGAAGATTAGATTGGTGTTCTTTGTACAGGTAGTTGAAGTTTTGAAGCAGGAATACATGATGATTATGGATAGGAACTGGGGCGGAAAGTTCTGGAAAGCAAACCTCCTCAATGGGAGTGTGGAGGTATTGTTCAATTATTTCAGCCATATCCCTTATTTCTATTTGGTGAGAGTTTTCCTTCAATATTTCCAACAATTCCCTTTTTGCCCCTGACTCAGGAGGGGTATGGATCATAATATGAGGGAGCTCTTGACTCTTTTCTTTTGGGGATAAAATGGACTGAAGTTGTTGTCTAAGGGATTTATAATCCCAATTATTTAGTTGTTTCCCATTGGTGTGGGCAGCAGGTTTAATGATAATCCCTATAAATCGCCATAACATTACAAATAGTCCAATGAAAAAAACGATAATAGGAATAACAAATAGGAAAGTCCTAACGGCGCTTATATAAGAAAGAACGCTTAAGTCTTTTTTGAGCCCTGTTTTTTTCCACACCTTAATATTATTCAATTCCAAAGCTTCAATATGGTTATCTACTCTACTCTCCTTATAAGGGGTATCCCCATCCGGAAAAAAAGAAAGGTTTAAAGTGTTTCTCGAATAAGGGTTAATGGGGACTCTTAGAAGTGATATCAACTGCTCATATAGTGGTGTGGTTTTAACAATGGAAGTATCCTTCTCCAAAGTTTTTTTCCCCATCTGATTTTTGCCTTTGAAAATACGGTAAGGGAAAATATAGAAGAATTTTTCTGTAGTAAAACGAAATTTTTCACTTAGGTCTGCTTCTAAGGATACTGAGTCATAAGAAAGGGAATAATAGGGTGCATAATATTCCTTTTCTTTCTTGTATTTTAAGTTGAAAGGGTAATTTTTGAGTTTTTCTTCTCTGTTGGTCTTGAGGGTGGCTTTCTCTAATATTCCCATTTCCCGATATTTGGTAAGAATACCAAACTCTTGCTCATAAGCTATATTAAAAAAAATGAAGGTAGGTAAAATGCCAAAAATAATTACGCTTAAAACCATGAAGAGTTTGTGATCTCGATTAAATGCTGATTCGGAGCTTCGGGAGAATGAAAAATAAGAAATGATTTTGTGGAAACCACCATTCGGAAATCTACTTTTGATTTCTGGTATGAGCGGTAATTTATTTAAGAAAGGTAATACGAACAGGAATCCTGATGGAATTAATATGATGTAATGTAAGGGTTCATTTTTTGAGAATAAGGAGGGTATCAATAGGAATAGAACAATTGCCAATGGAATGGCCCAAAAAAGATGACTTTTAGACTTTCCTTTTACATTTTTCCAAAATATGATTGCGTAACTAATAAGAAGTAGGGCGAACAAAAGAGAAATCTGAAAAAAAGGAGATAATGAAATGATATTGTAAAAATGGTCAGGTAAATTTAATTTAAAAAAGGGAAGCAGTAAGAAAAGCAATTGTATGACCAATACCAGGAATAGCAAACTGTTAAGGAAGGAGTAGCTTTTTTTCAATTCTTTTTTAGGGTATAAGGTAAACCGCTCCAAAAGTGTATTTCGGGATTTCTTTCTGGCCGATCCAACTACCTTAAGAAAGAAAATATGGGTAAGGGAGATAAGCACTAATAGGGCAAACAAGAAAAAAACAACAAATGTAATAATTTGAATATGGCTGCTTACATAAAAAATATCTTCTTCGAACAAAAGTAAGTAATAAGGTAAACCTGGTGTGTCTAAGGCTTGGGCAAGGAAGAGATGATCCTTGTCATGATAGTTTGCTTTAAAGGTGGAGGCAGTTTTTGTCCTTAGGGTGGATAAAAGTCTGTTCGGGTAATTACATTCTTCTAATATATTTT
>NZ_SMMB01001298.1 GCF_009711365.1 Xanthovirga aplysinae
CAAGGGATTTTATTATCAAACTGGCAGGTTTTTACTTTTTTCTTCTTTTGCCAGAGATTATATGGGTAGCTTTTAATTTTAATGTGGGTATAGCCCTAGGAATAATTCTTTTTGGTTTAAATACAGCCTTGCTATTTCATAGTCTCCTATATTGGATTAATTCAAAAGGAAGTAAAGAATACCTTCAATGGGTCTTTGGTTTGTTCTGTCTATTTTTCATTCTCATTATGTTCAAACTCCTTTGGTTACTTTTAATTTTGAGCCTTGCCATTGCTCTGAGGATCCTTCATCAAAATTATTACCCGAAAAATTAATTTTACATCCATAGAAGAAAGTTCAGTTTAATGTCTTGTCAGAGGAGTATCTTTTCTGCACAGTTCTTTTGAAGAAAGGCATTTTTTTAGGAAGGTAATTTCTAATTAGAAGCTCCTTAAAAAAAATAATAGATGAGTAGGAGTAAACTTGAAGGTGCTTTAACAGCACTTTCAAAAGTTTTTTTGGTGTGTTTCAATACATAAATTTCCGATGAATTAATTAGTTGAGGCTGTGTTATTCTTTTCCTAAAGATCTAAATGGTTTATTCAATCAATATTTCTTTTTTATTTTGAAAGCATATTTCAAATGAATCCCATCAAGGAATATAGAGGGTAAGATTTGAAACTGTTTTTCTTGACATGAGATTACTTCATAACCTAATGATCAGGAGCGGCATTATTCTCCTTTTTGTAGGTTATTGAATTTTACCTCTTAGAATTGATTTATATATAGAATTGATAAATAGACCTTTAAAGTTTTTGATGCGATTTTTTGTAAAAAATATTGATGTTATCTCTCTTTTTTTTTAGCCTATTAAGGTAATCTCACCATTTTTACTTGTTAATTTGATTTGGTTAATGATCGGATTATCAGTGGGTTTGAGTATTTAATTCGGAGTTTTTTACTTTGTTGTTTTTAGGGTTTTTTATCATTTAAAATATATTCCAGCTCAATGAGAGTCCTTTTTCTGTTGATTTGCTAAATTGTATTTTTATTTAATATTTGTTTTATAAATATTGATTAAGCCAGAATAAAATATTACATTAGATAATATCTTTAGATTAATATTAGTTTTTTAAATTAATAAATTTTCAAAATAGAATGATGAATCTCATTTTTTTTATTTATTGAAACCTAAATGATAATTTACAATTTAAGAAAATTGGAATGATTCGGTTTGCCAAACGGTATTACCGTTTTTTTGATTTATTGAGTAATTTTTTTTCAAACTAAAACCAAGATTTAATGAAAAAATTATTTACCTTTTTAATTTTAAGTTTGGTTGCATTTCCCTTCCTGGTAAATGCCCAGACAGTTTCAGGTGTAGTAGAAAGTAATGATGGGCCTGTTATTGGTGCTAACCTGATTGTAGGTCCAGGAGTGGGCACAACAACTGACATTGATGGAAAGTATAGTTTGACCTTATCGGAGGGCGACTATACCCTTACCGTTAGTTATTTAGGATACGTGTCCCAAACTTTTGACCTTTCTCTTAAGGCTGGGGAGTCAAAAACTTTAAATGTTTCTTTGGTGGAGGATAACATGACTTTACAAGATGTAGTGGTTGTGGGTTCAAGGCACGCAGGAAGATCTTCCACGGATACCCCACTTCCTGTAGATGTATTGTCTGCTAAAGAATTGGGTACTACTGGGCAGGCTACCTTTGATAAAGCGTTGCAGTACCGGGTCCCTTCTTTTAACACGGTTCAAACACCGGTTAATGATGCTACCTCTCTTTTGGACCCCTATGAAATTAGAAATATGGGACCTAGCCGTACCTTAGTCTTGATTAATGGGAAACGTAAAAATTCAAGTTCCTTATTATATACTCAAACCTCACCAGGTCGTGGTGAAAGCGGAGCAGACATTTCTGCCATACCTACTGATGCTATTGAGCGAGTGGAAATCTTGAGAGATGGTGCTTCTGCCCAATATGGTTCCGATGCCATTGCAGGAGTAATGAATATAATTCTTAAGGAGGATGCTGAGCAGGGTTCAGTTAATTTGAGAACAGGGATTACATCTAAAGGAGATGGTGAAATGCTTGGATTGAGCTTAAATAATGGAAGTAAACTCACGGAGAATGGTTTTATTAATTACACTGTTGATTTGTCAAAAGTAAATCTGGCAAATCGTCCGGGAACGGTGGATGCAGAAGGTGAAGCCTCAGATTTTGGTGCTGACCTAGCTGAGGTTGAACGATTTTTAGCAAAAATGCCAGATGCAGGAAATGTTAATGGTTCTCCTGAAACAACCGCCGCAAAATTCCTGGTGAATGGAGGGGTAGATTTGAATGAAAACGCCGAATTGTATTTTAATGCCGCCTATGTTTATAAAATGGTGAACAGTTTTGCTAATTATCGGACTCCTTATTGGAGAACAACAGATTATGGGTTATTAACTCCTGCGGGGGAAGAATATATGGGTTATTTGCCTACTTTTGAAGGAGAATTAAATGATTATAACGCCACTGTGGGTTTCAAATCTAAGAAAAATGGTTGGAATACTGATGTTAGCTTCACTACAGGTGGAAACCAACAGGCATACACTGTTCAAAATACAGTGAATCATGGAATAGAGCAGTCTGGAGGAAACAGTCCAATTATTTTTCGTCCGGGAGGAAGTGGTTTTTCACATAACGTAGGAAATATTGATATCTCCCGTTTATTATCGGATAAAGTAAGTCTTGCTTTTGGTTCGGAATTTAGGACGGAAACTTATCAAATCTTTGAGGGGGATTCCTCATCCTACAAATTAGGAGGAGCGGATTCCTTTGGAGGAAATAGTCCTGACAATTCCTTTAAGGTTAATCGATACAATTTTGGGGGTTATGTTGATTTTGCTTTCGATTTTACAAAGGATTTTATGGTTAATGCCACTGCTCGCTATGAGAATTATAGCGATTTTGGAGATGCTTTTGTTTGGAAATTAAGCTCAAGGTATAAGTTTTTGGAAGACAGGTTGACTTTAAGGGCCTCTCTTTCAACTGGTTTTAGAGCGCCATCTTTACATCAGATCTATACTCAAAAAGCGCAATATAGTTTTGTGCCAGGCCAAGGAATTCAAGTGCAGGGTTTGGTTAATAATGTATCGCCTCAGGCCAAACTATTGGGGGTTCCTAAATTAGATGCTGAAAAATCGACAAACTTTACCATAGGACTGGGAGCTCAACCAACAAATGATTTTAGTTTTACTTTGGATTATTATAATATCAGAGTGAATGATCGAATTATTTATAGCAATAATATTGGACCAACAGAGGCAGGTAATACGACACTTGATCAAATCTTAAGAGACAATGGTATCGTTTCATTGAGCTTTTTTGCCAATGCTGTGGATACCAGGACATCAGGGATAGACTTTGTAGCCAATTATAAGAATGTGGCATTGGGGCAAGGAAAATTAGCCTTTAATCTATCTGGAAACTATACGCTTGAAAACAAAAGAATTGGAGCGATTAGAAATCCAAAATTGGTGGAAGATGCCGAACAATCGGTGTTAAATGCCGAGCAAGAGGCTTTAATGTTTACCTCCCGTCCTGAATTCAAAGCCATCCTAGGAATAGACTATCAACTTAATAAATTCAATTTTGCATTGAACAATACTTTGTTTGGCCCTACTAAATTCAGAAATAGTGGATTGGATCAAAATTTACAAGTAGAGTTCCTAACCAAGGTAGTAACAGATTTATCGATAAACTATCAGGCAACAGAAAAGCTATCAATTAATTTTAATGTAAACAATATTTTGAATGTGTTGCCAGAATGGAAATTTGTGGCTTTAAATGCTGAAGGGCAAAGTATATTGAATAATCCTGAACAAGAGAAAATTCAGTCGAACCTAATTACCTTTAATCAGAGATATTCTCAAATGACTTACGATGGTTATCATTTTAGTCAGTTAGGAACAATGTTTAATTTGGGCGTAAATATGCGTTTTTAAACATTTGGATCTTTTGATAGAATTGGTAGATTTAAAGCCAATATCTAATCTTATTTTAACTGGGATGCCTGAAAAGGTGTCCCAGTTTTTATTTGTAGTGCCATTTGAATCCGGCAAGAGATTTAGTTTTCCTAGGGAAAGGTTAGAAAATAGTATTTAATTTAACATTAAATTTTTACCAACCCATTTTAAAATAGCAAGGAAGAAGCTAAAGGGTGATCATTAGGTTTCTTCTTTTAAAAAAACTCTTTTTACCTTTTAAGGATAAAGTTCAAATCTATTTCGCCATCTGATAAGCCTCTTTAAGCCATGCAATTAGTTCTGCATCCACCTCTTCAAATGATGTTAATTTAACCCGATGGGTACACATAGCACCAAATGGTCCCGAATTTTCAAGCCGATCAGTAGTTGGTTTCCCTCTTAATTTTAAGCCTAGATCTATTCGGTTTTTTGTAGCTGGCTTGATTAAAGCAAATTGCTTCTTACGAATGAAGCTTACACTATCTTTTTTTGGTGTTTTAGTGATATCCTTTCCGAAGGTATCAATTTGGGTAATTAACTTCTCATAAATAGGTTTTAAATGTTCTTTCCCCTTGTATTGATTAACCAACAATTCTTTTTCATCTTGGGAGGCTGCATCAGATTTAATAGCTTTTAAAGCCACAAAATTTGCATATCCATGCGTAAATCCATGTTCTGATTTCAAAAAATCAATAATGGCTTTATGTTTTTCAATTTTGGATTGGTGTACCACTTTAATCCAATGTTCAAGTGTCTTTCCTGTTTTTTCTAGTAATCCTTTTTCCATGCGTTTTCTTTTTACCAGGCACCTAAAATAGCACCCATTGTGGTTAGTGATAAGACACAATATCCAGCATTAATAAGGTAGGCCTTTAGGGTTTGCATCTCAAATAAATATAAGATTCCTAGAAAGGTGGCTACCCAACCCAGACCAGTAAAAAATCCTGCGATAAGCCCAAAGGTGAAATCTGCTTCCAAACCAATGAACATTTCTAAGTTGGTGGCAGCAAAGAAGGCTAGGAGTAAAGATAGGCCAAAGGTTTTGGGGATACTTCTATTTCTTAAATTTTCCTCTGAAAAGCCAAAAGCTCGCATCCAAGCCCTTCCGAATAGGGGGCCATACCAAATTCCACCCACTAAAAAAGATGATAAAGTGGCGATCCCTATTGAGAACCAATTGATGTTTTCGAATGCAGTTGCTAAATCCATAATCGTTTTGTTTTTTTCGAATACAAGTTTAGCTAATCCATCCATTGGGGTATAGTAAAAAATTAACCTTCCCGGTCTAGTGGGAAAAAATTCTTTTCTTCTTGGTGATATTCCTGTTTTATAAATTCTTGGGGGTTGAATCCTGAAAAATGCTTAAATTCTTTAATAAAATGGGATTGATCCGTATAACCACATTGATAGGCGACCTGGGACCAGACGATTTTTTCTTTTTGTTGTATTTGCTGCAAGATCTCATTGAATCGTAAAATACGTTGATAGTACTTGGGTGTTAAACCTATGTACCTCTTAAATTGGTCAATTAAATGTTTTTGGGTATTGGGGTAGTTTTCAATGACTTGAGGGTAATTAGTTGCCGGTTCTCTTTGGAGGTTTTTAAGGACGTTTAGTAAATCTGTAGGCGGTGTTTTTTTAGCAGCAAAACGATTCATTAGCCAATTCTCTGCTAGTCTAAATTTACCCTTCGAGGTTCCTTGAATCAACAGTTTCTCCCTTAGGTCTAAAAGTTCTTCTCCAAATACTTCTTTAGCCGGAAGGATTCTTTCATTTAACGATTCAATGGGAAAATAAAAAAATGGATAGGCACCAAAAGGTTTGAACTGGATGACAAACATTTCTGATTTTTGATGTGCAGAAATGGAAATATAATTTCTGTGCATGCCCGATACCCAAACTTTGGTGAAAGTGTTATTGGGTTTTAATGTTTCATTATCAAAAGTGTTTCTGGGAATATTGTCTAATTCAAAAATGATAAAAATGTGACCCGTTGGCACCACTCGTTCTATGGAATGTTCGGGCATAAAATCCTTAAAATGAAATATTGATTCAATGTAGGAACTAAGGGGAAGGTTTAAAGTATGAGTTTCAAAAATCATTTACTAGTTTTTTGATAAAACAATGAATTTTAAAAATCTATATTAATGATTTTTTTTCAATATTGACCCTTTCCCTCATTTTTGAATTCTAAGTTATCGTTTTCTCATGTTTATTATATCTTCTTAATTGTCCTGTAGAAGGCCTGGTTAATTCGACCAGGCCATTTTCCCTTCTTGAGGGAATATTTAGTTGTTCAACTTACCACCTACTGAAAACCTCTTTGTGAGGTGACGAATTGGTTTAAAGCTATCGTCTGCAAGAGGGCAAATGTCATGACAATAAAGGCTACCATTCCGATAAGCGCTAAACCAAGGGAAGAGGTTTCAAAGGGATTGAGAATAAGTAGAACAGCACTTCCTAATACCCAGGTCCAGTCTTCGTAAATGATAATTCTTATAGAATTTGGCTTAATTTCCTTATTGAAAGCATGGTAAAGTAGGTTGCCTGCGAATAAAAATAGACCAATTCCGATCAACAAAAGGATTTGAGGGTTTGAAATGGTCAATAGTGCGCCTACCTGGTGTTTAAATAGGACAAGAACTAGTCCACTCAAAAGACTGAAAATCGCGTTGATTTTTAATAGATTGCGAAGGTTTTTATCTGAAGTTTTCATGATTCTTTTTTTTCTGGGATTGACATTTCTACTTTTTCTTTGAGTGCACTATTCATGGCTTTAAAGCCTTTCAAGGTGCCTCTTCCTATTATCTTCAATAGGATATTTGCCAATATGCCACTAAAATTTTCTCCATGTATAAGTCTGGTTTGATTGGGACCGATGGGAATGAGTTGGAAATAATGTTCTCCATCAAAGAGCCCTTTTATAAATAAATGCCCCAACCAACGGAATTCCTTGTTCTCTTCCATTATTAGGATTTTGGGCTTAAATTCTATAGAACATTTACTATCTGTTTGAAGAGTTATTTCAATATTTTCTCCAACTTCAAGGGAACCGGAAATTTTCTTGATAAAGGGGTTCCAAAGAGGGTAGTCTTCTTGCTTTAGCAGCATCTGCCAAATCTGGTTGGGCGTGGCGTTAATGACAATATCTGATCTAAGCTTTTTCATAGCGTATTTGTTTTATGACAAATCTCTGAAATTTTACCACTGGAGGATTGGCAATAGTTGCCAATTAATTGACACTTCATGCCAAAGTAAACCAGGGAATTTTTATTTTTGTCTATGCACTTTAATGGTAGATTTGTATTTAACTTGGCTCATTTCGCTGCCAAACAGGGTGGGAACCTGGAGAAATTAATCCAATTAAGTGGTAAATCAGCTGATGAGCTTTGTGACGAGGAATGCAAACTTGGGTCAGAAGCGTATAATGCTGGTTTAGAAGCTGCTGTGGAGGAGTCAGGAGATGAGTTATTTGGGCTGCATGCTGGGGAAAACCTTAACCTACAGGCTGCAGGGTTAATTGTGCAAATTGCACATAGTAGTAATACCGTTAAACAAGCGCTGGAATATTGCTGCGAATTTGCCAATTTGGGTTGTAGCGCTCTCCCGACCCTGTTAGTTGAAGAAAAAGATTATTTTAAACTCACACTACACCCGGATCCTCTTTGGTTGCAACAATCTGAGATAAGTGTGCAACACACGATTTATGGATATTTAGCTTTCACCATAAGGGAATTTCAATCCTTGACTCACAACAAGCATTGGCCCATTGAAATTTGGTTAGGCAGTCAACCACCAAAAAATTTAAATGAACTTCAACTGTTGTTAGGGTGTCCTTTACGTTTTAATCAGAAGGAAATAGCTCTTTTATTTGATAAGCAACATGTGGAGGAGAAGGTAATCACCAGCGATTATGCTTTGTTGCAAGTATTGGTATCTCATGCCCAGGAGAAACTGAAAAAGCTTCATGTTTCAAATGATTTTTATGAAACAGTAAAAAGATCTGTGATTAACTTAGTGACGCCCGACTTTCCTACCGTCGAGCAAGTTGCTGCACATCTGAATATGAGTGTTCGCACCTTCCAGAGAAAATTAAAACATGAAGGGCATTCTTATAAGGTTTTAATTGATGAGTTGAAAAAGGATTTTTCATTGAGTTACCTCAAAAAGCCAGAATTGAGTATTAGTGATATTGCCTATCTGTTAAATTATGCTGACGCCAGTGCTTTTGTCCGCTCTTTCAAACGATGGACAGGAATGACACCTAAAACTTATCGGCTATCTTTGTGAAGGTTTGGAATGAAAGCAAAAAGGGTTCTTTGAGTTTTAATTAAAAACTACAACTTTAAGAATACTATTACTCAGATACTACTGGTTTTAGCCTATGGAGAATAGGCTTACCCCTTGCAAAGGGAATTTATCTATTTCTCTCCCTCTTAGATAACCTTTAGCCTAATTTTCTTTCTTTTTAGTTTACTATTATCAATTAATTGGATCAATGGCTTTATTTGTGAGGCCTCTACAGCAGCAAAAGCACAATCTTGTTTAATTTCAATAGTTCCTAAATGCTCCCTTTTTAATTTCCCTTGTTTGAAGAATAGACCTGCAATGTCTCCTTTGGAAATTTTATCCTTTCTTCCTCCGGAAATTAATAGTGTTTCCCATTTTGAATTTTTGGGAGGGAGGGTCTTTTGTAATTTTTCTATTTCCGTTTCCTGAATAAAATCTGGTAAGGTTTCTTTTTCCCAATGAATTATATAAGCTGTTCCATCTTTATCCACTCGGGCAGTTCTACCATTTCTATGGGTAAATTCCTGACCCCTTAGGGGAAGGTGGTAATGGATAATGAAGTTAAGCTCCGGGATGTCAATTCCTCTGGCAGCTAGGTCTGTTGCAAGTAGCAGTTGATGAGTTCCATTTCGAAATTTGATAAGAGCTCTTTCTCTATCCTTTTGTTCCATTCCACCAAAGAAACAAGCGTGTTTTATATTTTTATCACTAAGAAAGGCACTGACCTCCTGAATGGATTCCTTAAAATTACAAAATACAATCCCCGATTTATCTCCCAAATGGTAAAGAGCATCTGCCAAGGTTTTTCGTTTATCTTTTGTAGGAGAGGTTATTGTTTTGATTTTTAGTTGGTTATTCCCTTCCATCAAATAATTAAGGTAGGTAGGGTTTCTTAACCCCATAAAGTATGGCATTTCTAATTTATGGGTTGCTGAAGTCAATATTTTTTTTCGAATTGCAGGCACCGTAGAGATGATCTCCTCCATTTCTGATTCAAAGCCAACTTCCAAAGATTTGTCAAACTCATCCAGCACTAATGTGCTAATTTTCTCGGTTGAAAAAGTTTTTCTCCTTAGGTGGTCAGCAATTCTTCCTGGTGTACCAATAAGAATTGCTGGTGGTGTGAATAGGTCTATTTTATCTTTTGCAATTGCTCTTCCCCCATAAATTGCATTGGCTTTATATCCAGCTCCCATTTCTCTTGTTACCTGCTCAATTTGGATGGCCAGTTCTCTGGAGGGTACTAAAATCAGGGCTTGAACTACCTGAAGGGTAGCATCTAATTCTGAAATTAGGGGTAAAAGGAATGCCAATGTTTTTCCTGTACCGGTAGGAGAAAGCAAAACGACCTCTGAAGAAGAGTGAATAACCCTTTTAGCTTCTTTTTGCATGGGGTTAAGCGCTTCAATGCCTAATTTATTTAGGATATCTCTTTGATTTTTGATGGTGCTTGACATTTGGCAAAGATAAGGCTAATTCAAAAAGAGTTTAAACGTCAAGAGTTTATTTTATTGTAGCCAAAAGTTCTTCCCTTTGAAAAAGTAATTGCGATTTCTCCTGTAATAAATCTGGGATAATTGGAAATTTCCTGTAACTATTTGAAATTGAAAGGAATATTCTAAGTAAAAGGAATAGGGAAAGGAGTTTTCAAATCGGAGGGACTTGACAAGTTTTTAAGGGTTAAAGAATGTTTGAGAAAATAGAAGGATCAATTTTTCCTGATTTAGTAAGAAGCTAGGTTTTTGCTTACGTTGAAAAGGTAAATGAAGTTAATTGATTGTTCTTTTTAATGTTTAACAACGGGCTTTTTTACGTTTTAAACCCAGTCTACCTTTGTCCATAACTTTTTTAATGTAATCCGCAGCAAAAGGCACTTTGCAAGCTGTATCTCCCATATCTACCTTCACCTTTCCAATTTTTTGGCCTATTTCCAATGCCTTAGAAGTAAGTGCCTCAATATAACATCCTACTGAAATTACAAAGCCATTCATGGTGTAACGTACTCTGTTTTCAGATTGGTGAATATTTTTTTCAATTCTGTCCAATAGGGCGGAATAAACGTCAATATGCAGATTTTTATCCTCTTTTAAGGAGGCATGGCAGGCAAGTGTGCACCAACCAGCTGAGGCAACCCTCTCTTTGTGGGAATCTATCCATTCAAGGCCTAATTCGTAACCGAAATTACTTTCAGACGCTATCCAGGGTACGGTGTATTCACTTATCATATACCAATTAGCTTCATTTACCCATCGATTAAGGTCATTTTTGGAGATCTTCTTTTCATCTGCTATTAACCCAGCCAGGTACATGGCATCGGAATTTCCTGTTGCAAATAAGGCTAAAGATAGCTCATGGTCCTTTTTGACTCTTTTTTGGATTTTTTTGAGGTCCTGAACTTTCACTCCATAAAGGGGCTCTTTCGCACCGTGTTTAATGAATATTCTTTTAGTTGATTCATTTCCATAGCCTTCTAGTTCTTTTAAAATTTCTTCTGTAGTCATAAACTGATAGGTTTGGTTCATTGAGGCAGTTTTTTATTAGTTTATTTAATAAAAGAAAAGTTGTTTTACAGATATTATTATTTTTCATCATGCGGTTTAATTTCAATCCGCCGATATGTAGAATTTCAAGTGATAAATAAAAATAATTATCACTTGTGAAATTTTTAAGGGTTTATAAAGATATTATAGAATGCTCCAAAAAATGATCTATAGCTTTCCAATACTCTTCTTCGCCTTCTTGGTTCGGCCACAATGCCCTGGAGCCATGATGCCCATTTCCATTGGGTGTAAAATGGACTTGATGCTTATTGAGGGTCATTTTACTGATTAATTCTTTTATACCAGGCGCTTCGTATTTTGATGAGGTAATGAACATAGGCTTTTTAAGGTTTGGTAACTGATTGATCAAATCTCCCTTATACTCTGATAGGTAGTTTCCTGGACTAAAAGAAATTACCGCATCAACTTTTTCATTTTCCATAGCAATGTATAATGCAAGAGTTGAGGAGTAGGAGCTTCCCCAAAGAATTACCGGCCTTTTGTATTTATTAAAAGCAAAATTAATGGCGGCGATAATGTCTTGTTCTGCATCTATGAATTCGGTTGATTTATTTGCTTTCAGGGCTCTTTGGGTAGTTTCGTTAGGTTTACTCGCGATAGGCCCTCCTGATCTTTGATCAATGGCAATGCAATTAAAACCTTTTTGGTTTAACTTTTGAGCAATTCCTTCATATTCAAATTTATTAAACCTTGCCTGATGACATAGTAAAATTACAGGGGAGTGCATATCTATTTCATATACCTTGGCGGTAACTTCCAAACTGTCCAAAGAGGGGAAGGTAACCGTATGTGTTTGGTCCCTAGTGGTTTCGGTTTCATTGGTAAGGCTTGCTTCTTTGGTTTCTTTAACCTCATTACAGCCGTAAAGGGTAATAGCAAATAAGAATAAAGAGAGTTTTAGTGTTTTCATGGTTGAGTTCTGGTTTTAAATTAACTTAAATTTTAAGAAATAGAGTCCTTTCAGCCACTCTTCCGACTTCTTTTTCTTTTATACTAAGGATGAACTCCCGATCTAGGGGAGCTCATCTTTTTTTCCTGTTAAGACTTTAACCTTTTAGGAAATGATATCTACAAAAGCATTATAGATATCTTTTATCTATGGTTTCTATATTTATCCAGATCCTAAAGTATTTATAACTCATCAATTTCTTCCTTAGGCTCCCATTCAAAATCCCAAATTGGCTCTAGATTTAACAAATGCTTGACAAAGTAATTCCACCTTCTTTTAATAAAATATTTTCTATGATCTCCACTATATCCATGCCGTTGGCTAGGTAGGATAAGCATATCAAATTCTTTGTCGGCCTTGATTAATGCCTCTGCTAGTTTAAAGGTAGCAGAAGGGTTCACATTTTCATCAATGCCTCCGTGAGTGATCAGTAATTTACCTTTAAGGTTTCCTGCTATAGTGATATTGGACTGTAGGTGATAGGCGGAATCCACTGGCCAGCCCATATACATCTCAGGCCACCAAGCTTTTTCCATACGATGGTCATGATCGGCTGAACTAGCTACTGCTACTTTATAAAAATCCGGGTAGGCTAAAACCGCATGTCCTGCATCATAACCTCCTGCCGAATGACCGAATATCCCAACTTTTGTGGTATCTATCCAGCTGTATTGACTCCCTAGCTGACGAATGGCTTCTATATGGTCATCTAAAGTTCCGCCAAGGTTTTTGTAGGAATAATTGTGAAATTCCTTCGAACGACCTGAAGACCCTCTTCCGTCAATTCTTAAAACGACAAATCCCAGTTCTGCAAGGGACTGATTGCTATTTATAATCGCATCTCTAAAACTCTTTGGAAACACTTGGGTATGCGGCCCGGTGTAACTGTGATCTATTATGGGATATTTTTTGTTTGGGTCAAAATTGGTGGGTTTCCAAAATGCCCCATAAATGTCGGTTTTTCCATCACCAGCTTTTACCGTGAAAACTTGTGGAGGTGTCCAACCAACCAGCCTTGAAACATCTGCATTTCCCAATTCTGCTAGTATTTTTCCGTTTCTAGTATCTCTTAATTGTGTAATAGTTTCCCTATTTGCAGAAGAAGAATTCGCTACAAAGTATTTTCTATCCGGCGAGATACTAATTTGATGATGAAGGTCTTCTTTCGTCAATAATTTTAAGCCCCTACCGTTATATGAAATACTGTATAAATGTTGATGGTAGGGGTTTCTACCCTGTTCTTTCCCTGAAGCAGTAAAAAATATGCGTTTATTTTTTTTGTCAATCTTCTTAATATCATTGATGTAATAGGCTCCCTTGGTGATACTTCTTACTTCCTTTGTTTTTAGGTTTAAGCTATAGAGCTGTTTCCATCCACTTTTTTCGGATAAAAAAAATAGAAGACTGTTTTCATTTGCCAAGGCGAAATTTAAAAAGTCGATGTTAGTATTACTGGATTCCTCATATAGTTTTTGAAGCTTTCCCGTGTTCAAGTCAAAACTATATAGAAAAAGGTTTTTATACCCACGACTATGTCTTAACAGAAAGACCTTTCCAGGTGTGCTGGACCACACCATTTCAACACTATTTATGTGGGTTCCGACAGGTAGGTTGGGTTTGATTTCCTTTCCAGTATCTATATTGAAAAAAACTGGTTCTTGATAAACCATGGTAGTATCACCAGGAGACCCACGGTAGTAGGAGAGAAGTCTTGGTCTATAGAGTGTATCCTGGCTCCAATCGAGTAAATACATTTTTTGTGCTGTCCTAAAGTCACATATGTTAGCATAAATCCACTTCCCATCTTCAGACCAATCTGCATAAAAACGTTCTGGACGTTTTCCATTTTCTCCCTCCATAATGTCTGCCCATCCGTACCAGCTGGCATATTCATATCCTTTTTCTCCTAAAGTGCTAAGTTGCTTGATTTCATGGGTTTCTTTGTTTTTAATGTAAAGGTTGTAATCTTTTGTATAAGCAACCCATTTTTTATCAGGAGAAAGGCTTTCAAATTCATTTTGTTCTTCTTCTGATTTGGGGAGATCTAAAGAATAATCGGTAAGACTTAAAATATAATTTTTGTTCTCTACACTTATTTCCAATTTATTTGAGTTCTTATAACGTAACCGTTCAATTGGTAAAGCATTTGCTTTAATTTCTTTTCCGAGAGAATCGCTAAGGACTTTTGCTAATTTTTGTTGATCAAATAATGGCGACTTTTTAAAGTCTGGAAAACTAATCTTTAAATATTGTTTGTTATTGGGAGCTTGATGTACATACCAAAGGCCTGTACTATCAGATAACCAATTGGGACGGATGTCTAAATTGAATGTTTTTTTATTGTTCAAATTATCCCACCTATAGCTCACAGCACGTTCGTAATTCTCTATGGAAATACTGTTTTGTCCATAGCCCAATAAGGGAAATAGAATCGAAAGTAAAAGAGGAAAAATATTTAACTTCATGGTAATGCTTGAAAAATGGTAAATATATTTGTTGTTTGATCTAAATCAGTTAAAGGTAGCTTTTTTAAAAATAAAGGTAAGGTTTAAGGGGATATTTTTCATTTTGGATGTTCTTTTAGGAAAATCTGTAAATAAATAGGATAATTTATGCAAAAGGGGGAGGGGTAACAACTTTTTGCTTTTTAAGTTAAAAGCAAGCTTTAAATAGGATTTTTATAAGAGAAATTCCTTTTATTCAGTTTATTACAGGAGGATAAAAAAAGACATATAGGGTGGCTGAAGACCTTTGATATCAATTTTTCCTTGAAGAAAGTTTTTCATTTATTAAAGTGCTAATTTCCTTTGCTTTATCTATAATCATAAAATGTCCTCCTTGGGGAATGAGTTGAGTTTTTGTTTTATTCTTTACAGGGATGACTTTGTCTGAAGTCCCATGTATTTTTAAGGTATTGGAAAAGTATTCCTTCTTATCCCATTGAAGAATTTGAATTAGGGCCCATTTTACAAAATCAAGATCAGTGTCGTCCAAGATTTGACCTAGTAATTGTTTGTTTTCAGTTCCAAAAAGCCAATACATTAGGGGTTTAGGAAGTTTGAGAAAATTCGAGGGAATCCAATTTAATATTTTAATAGGGTTTAAAAATTTAGAAAAGGAAGGTAAGTCTGTTGATCTTTCTGCAGAAGAGATTAAAATACAGCATTCTGGGTTTAGAAATTTAGTCATCTCTGTTGCCAGCATTCCACCAAAACTTACTCCCAACAAATAATAAGGTTTGGATTGGTCAATTTGTTCGGAAAGACGATGGGCATATGCTGCCAGAGACTCATTTGATTTGGGCGTAATCCATTGAATTGGAATGATTTCATACTTTAAGTCAAGGTATTGAAATACCCTTTCATCTGCTCCCAAACCACTGATGGCATAGATTTTCATGCATTTATTCTTTTTTCCAATAATAAGACGGAAAACTTAAAAACTAATTAAACTTTCCGTTTTTATTACTTAAACCAACCATTTCAAAATGGAGCTCCCATTTTAAAATGGTTGGTATATGGTCTGTTAGAAATTCCAGAAGTGTTATTCTTGTCTTAAAGATTTAACTGGGTTCCTATTTGCCGTTATGAGCGCATTTGAAATAATGGAGATAAGGGAAATTGCCAGCACTCCGATTCCCGTGATGATATAGATTTCCCAAGAAAAAGGTGCGCGATAGGCAAAGTTCTGTAGCCAATCCTTCATGTAAAAGTATCCTAGTAACCAACCCACTATGTTAGCTAAAATAATTAATTGCATGTAATCTTTGGAGAGAAGGATTACTATTCCATTTAAATTAGCACCTAGGACCTTTCTGATACCAATCTCTTTCGTCCTGCCTTTTATTATAAATGCAGTAGTTCCGAAAAGTCCAAGACAGGCAATTACGATCGATACAATTGAAAATGTAGAAATTATCTTTAAGACAGTTACTTCCTTGTTATAGTGTTTTTGAAGTTCATCTTCCATTAATTCATAGCGGAATGGGCGATCGGGAGAGAATTTATCCCAAATGGTTTTTATGCTGCTCAAAGCTTCACTCATATGATCAGGGGTAACCCTAATTTCCATCCAGTTTAATGGAGAAGTCTTCTTGGAGCTTAAAGAAAATATGAGAGGTTTTACTTCTTTATGAAGTGACTCAAAATTAAAATCATTTACAACTCCTATTATTTTGGCGTCCTTGCGTGACCATCTTGAACCAGAAAAGGTGGCACCAGAAATTGATTTTCCTGTTGGTTGCTGTAAATCAAAAAGCTTGACAGCGGATTCATTAATAATATAGGCCTCTCTTTCATCTGAAAGAATGTCATGTTGAAAATCACGACCACTAAGGATTTTAGCATCCATAGTTTTAAAAAAATCATGTGAAACAATTATTGTTGGGCAATCCACCCATTCTTCCTTTCCCTCTATTTTATAACCCCTCCAACTTCCAATCCGGTTGGTAACTTTATTGCTAGAGGCAGAAACATTATTGATTAGTGAATTTTCAAGTAATTCTTCTTTCATGGATTCATATTCTCCTTTTTCTAATGTTTGAAAGGGCACCATAACAATTTGTTTGGGATTAACACCTATATCCTTGTTCATTAAAAAACGAAGCTGATTTAATATGGTAAGGGTACATACGATTAAGGTGACCGAAATGGCAAATTGGGTGGTTACTAGCATGTTTTTAAGGGTGAATTTACCGTTTCCTACGTTTAAAGTTTTTTTTGTTACTGTTTTTGAAACCGGGATTTTGAATAAAAAGACTGCAGGAAAGCTTCCCGTTATGATACTAATAAATAGGGAAATTATCAGTAGCCCACCAATTAAAGGTAGGTTCTGAAGTAAATTAAAATCAATTGATTTTAAAGTCAATTGATTGAAATATGGAATAAACAAATTGACCACAAAGATGGAAACAATGGCACTGAAAAATACCAGTATGAAGGATTCCACCTGAAATTGACCTATTATAATTGCCTTTGAGGCGCCATAAACCTTTTTAATACCCGTTTCTGTTCCCCTTTTGAAAGCATCAACTATAGATAGGTTTACGTAGTTTATACAAGCCAATAATAGCATAATAAATGCAGAAGCACAGAAAATATAAATTAATTTAATACTTCCGTTGTTCCTGATCTCATCAGCGATATTAGAATGCAGGTGTATGGATTTTAGAGATTGCAAAAAATATTTTGGAGGACTTTTACCGGGCCAAACATCTGCAATAAGGTTATTAAGACCTTCTTCAAATGATGTTTTGTTTAAATTCTTATGGGATTGCACATAGGTATACATTCCATATCCGGAAATATTTGTAGATACCCATTTGGGATACCAAGACATAACTCCATGCATGGGTAAATAGATATCGGCCTTGTAATGGGTGTTTTCAGGCAATGTTCTTACAATCCCTGCGATATAGAATTTTTTATCCCTTATTTCTATTTCTCTTCCCATAGGATTGGTGTCTCCAAAATATTTTTGGGCAATTTTCTCTGTAATTACTGCCGCCTCTGGTTGATTCAGTACATTTTGGTCGCCTTGAATAAAGGCATGCACAAAGATTTGAAAAAATGAAGAATCTACCACTACTAACCCCGGTTCCCAAAAATGTTGTTTTTCTTGGCGGATATGACTACCTGAAAATGAAAAATCAATCCGACACACGGTTTTGATACTTGCAAAATTAGAGGCTATATTTTCCTTTATAAGGTAACTGGTCATTGCGGAAGCCGTAGGTTGGTTCCCACCAGTGCTGTATTGTCCCGAAATTCTATAGATGTTATCAGCGTTTTGAAGATGTTTATCATACCCCAATTCATCCCATACGAAAAGGGAGATTAACAGGCATGAAGCAAGGCCTATAGATAATACGATGATCTTAATTAAGGAATAAATTTTGTTCTTCCAGGTATTTCTCCAAGCAAATTTTAAGTGGTTAAGTATCATGATTTAGTTAGGTTTGGATGTGTTTTATTTTAATAATAAATGCGTTTTTCTCGGTCATAGGCATTATAAAGCCTTTTTTAAAATAAAAAAAGCATTTCAACTAAATTTTTAGTTGAAATGCTTTTTGGTAAGGTCTTTCCTGGTTGGTTTATCATCTAGTGCCTTGGGAGGCTGGGTTTCCCATACTATAGAAAAAATAGGAGAGGCCAAAAAGAATCCTTTTTGAGGAGGTGTCAACGAAATCCTCATGACTAGATAAGACTTAATAATTTAGATCAATAGGAGGAATTTAGAGCCCGGTTAGGAGAATAATTGGCTTTAGGAAGTGCAATTTTAGGAAAATCTTTCTTCTTGTTTTAAATCCCTGAACTTAATAGAAATAACCTGAAACAATTGGTGCCCCCTAGGTAATGTCTTTATTTATTGATGTTGGAAGGTTCAGGGGAGAATAGGGGGTAAAATGGTTTCCCATGAGCGTTTGGGTATGGTATCTTTACAAATAGTAAAGTATAACATAATCCTAAAGATATGGTGGTAATATTCGTTTGGGCTATTGAAATTTCAGTTCTACATTTTCATGGAGGTTTATAACGATTTTGCTGAAAGGTAAGGAGATTTAGGTACCTGTTCACTAAAATAACCAATGATCTGATGAACACTTGAACTTAATAGGGTGCTTTGTTCGGTTTCCACCATTTTTATGGATTCGTTTTTGGTGCTCAGGAGGAAAGGACCTAAGGAGATGATATTGTTTGCTATATCTTGTTCTGATATTGTTTTTAAATCTTTTTTCTCAAAATCACCCTCAACCGTTACTTTAGTGCCTATTAACATGGATTTTTTCAAGAGAGGAAATATTCCTTTATTATTTTTTAGTTTCCCATTGGAATAATAATGTTTCTCAAGGCCTTCCACTGTCCAATTTTGTAAATTTAGTATTTCGAAATTGATCCAAGGCCTTATAAAATCAACACAGATTACCTTTAGAATTATCTTTTTTATGACTGTTTCTGTTTGAATATCAATTTTTTTGGATTTTTTATCGGGTCCCGTGACGGTCAATGAAAGTTCTTCATTTCCCTCAATTGTGGTGAAGTCGTTGTTTTCATAATCTCCGTTATGAAGGTCAATTTCAATTTCAATAAGATTTTCCTCATTTTCAATAATTTCGTACCAATTGGATGGTTTGGCATAGACCGGATACCAATCGTCAGGTATTCCTCCCATACCCGACATTTTAGAGGTGGTCATTTTTTCATGAGCTTCCGTCAATAGATGTTGTGTATAGGCTACAGTGGAATTGCCAAAGCGGACAATGTTTCCCCAAACTTGATCTATGAGGTAAGGGCTGTCCATATAGTAGGTTTGGAGTTGAGGTATAGGACCAGCCAATAGGGTAAAGCGATAAGAAGCTTGATAATCTCCTGTTGGGTTATCCGGACCATGTGCGTTGCTGTATTCATTTACATCTATGGCAAAAGGTTTTGCATTGAGCTGTAAAATTGTGGTGGAGGAAGAGGTTTTATTAAAGGAACTACCCATTTGTGTTTCCTTTGTATTCGCATTTAAGATAGAAAGGGTATTTAATTCTTCCCCATTATTAGGATATTTTTTTGACAAGGCGGTAGCAAAAAGAGTAGATAGTTTTCTCATGATTTAAGAAATTTTTTTCGAGATTAGGAGGCTTTAAGGATGCAACCAGAATGTTGGTTTGCATCCTTGAAAGCAAACCAAGCCAAATAAAGGAAGATCTGCATTTACCATTTATAGGAAATGTTTTGGGACTGGCCAAAGGACGGTTTAGGCCATTGAATTTGATTTACCTAATTGAACAGCAGTGCTTTGACTTTCACTCATTTGTGGAGAATAGGGGATTAGTCGGCTGACCCAAGCTATAATTTGAATGCCCGGCACCCGTATTTCTCCATTCTGATAGTCTGAGTTAAACTTGTCCTCTGTTTTTCCATAACCATAACTTCCTCCTATAGAAAAGGGTCCGAAACCTACAGAAGTAGTTGTATGAACAGAATTTTTTATATGTTCTTCATCTTCGTGGCTAAAATTAGCTTTAATGGAAATATCTTTTGCTACTATAAAAGCCACCGGATACATGGGTAATAATTTACCTCTGTTTTTGTCATCTATCTCTCCAATGGATATTTCTCCTTTTTCCACAAGGTTTGTGTACCAACTTCCAAGTCTAAAAAGTGATTCTGTAAACCAGGGTCGCATAATGTTAACCTTTGCAATTTTTGCAGATATTTTAACGCTATCTTTGTCAGTTTCACTTTTAGAATGTTTGAATTCGCCTTGTGTACTGTTTTTTACCCTCCATAAACCGGTTTTTAATTCAGTATCTACCTTGAAGCTATGTTCGGTGGATTGGGATCTTAATTTTGTATTACCCCCGTCAATTTTTAATTCGGTAAAACTTAAATTGTCTTCCTCAGCCCAGTTACTGGGTGATGGATAGCTAAAGAGCCATTTATCCGTATTACCTATTGAGGAACTGAATTTTTTGTCGTCTTGGATGGCCTCTTGTGCTGTGACAATCGCCTGTCGTATTCCATCATTGATTGTGGTATTTAAAATATTTAATGCCTGTTCCACATATTTTGCATTTCCCACAGATAACTTTCTTAATGCAGCTTTTATATTATTTTCGAGTAGGGGAGCTTTTGCCTGCCAGTTGCGGTCGGCCTTTGCTCTTATTTCCGGGTCGGTTGATTCCAAATCTTCCAAATACAAATTATAAGATACCCTATAGGCTAAAATGGTCGAAATATAATCCCCCATATTGGTTTCATAGTTCACATAGTCCTGGCTGTCGGTTCGCGATTGAATAGTCTCTCCAGTAAAAGGGTTTGTTTCTTCTTTTAAGGGGTGAAGGTAGTCATAGGCTTTGTCATACATTTCCTTTGCTCCCTGATCAGGTTTGGTGTTAGCATTGGCGCTATTGACAATATTGGCATAGGCTTCAGAAAGTTTTTGGTTTGAATTTTCCCATTCCAGTGCTAAAGGTGATACTAGATCTACCATACGAGAAAATTCTTCTGACACCCTTAAATCTCCCAAGGGATTGGATGGGGTTTTAGGATTGATAAATGAATTAACATTTAAAGCCCCATTTTTTGAGAAGTGAATAAAAGTTTCCTCTTCCTTAAATGGATTCTTACTGTCTGCAGGTTGATAGGTGATGGCGTTAAAAAGCCTGTCGTAGATGGCCTGCAATAATTGTTTTTCTTGTTCATGTGTCATGATTACATAAGTTTTAGGTGAAACAGAGATTGTTTTTTACTTGTTGATAACTGTGTATTATAATCCCTTTTAAGGGGTGATCTTTTGAATTCATTGCTTACTGAAGCTAGGTGCCTGGGTTGTTGATTTATGGATACCTGTATGTGAGCTTTAATAGCAGGTAAATTTCATCCCACTTTTTAGTAGTGAGATTTAACCGAGTTCCTAATACAAAAGACGTTATAAAGGAAGAAAGGAAGAAAATCATTGAGCCAATGACCGATAAATTGAGTATATGGTTGATTTCGACTTGTAATTGGTAAAAAGTTTAAATCTTTTAAAAGGATTATCCAGATGATGTATTTATCAAAGATTCTATAAACAGAACCTTTGTCAGTGACATGGGGGCGTTTGTCCTTTGTGAAGAAAAAATCATTCAGGAAATTAATGTTTGATTTCCATTATTAAGCATGCATGCCTTTCAAAAGTGTTTTGTTTAGGCCTGATTTTAATGAAAATCAATTGATGACTTGCTTCCTTTGAATTATGTAAAATGGGAAAGTTGAGGTTTTTCTCCTGTTCCAAGATTTGTAGATAATTCGGAGAAGGGAAGATTAATGGTCCTTCCCTTTTTGTTTTTTAAATAGACAGTGAGTGGCTTTCAATGAAAAAAAATATTATATTATTTATAGTAAAATTTGAAATAAACCTTAAGCCCACCACCATGAATTTACCAGAAGAATTTGTCCCTTTTTTAAAATTAGAAAGACGCTCTGAAGATGATGGGTATGAATTAGGCATTGTTGCTTATACCGGAGAAATGCCATGCGAAATGACTGATGACACTGAACCCGAATTCCTAATAGAATATAGGAAAGAACGGAAAGGACAATTGGGAAAATTATGGCTCATTGTGACAATTTGCCCAGAGATTCAGGAGCCCATGCCGGGTACCAACAACTGGTTTTATGCTAAAATTCACATTGATCAGGATCTCGTAGATGATTTAGATAGACCACACTTAAACGAACGAATATTTTTTGCCGATAAACTTGAGGTCATTCTGAAGGTAGGTGGCAAAACTGAGAACAAGTCTACGATCGTTTATGAGGTACCCGATGACTGTGATAAAATTGTTTCCTCAGTTTTAATGCCAGATTCAGCATCCAATGATGTTGTTCAATAGAAAAAGTTGATGAAGTTCAGATGGGAGCATATACTCAAACCGCCCTTCCTCCTTGGTTGTATACATTTGTTACCCTTTATATTTATTTCTAAAGTAACCCTTCATGCCGGTCTATTAAGTGATAATTCCGGTGATATTCTTAGTGAATGGGAAAATGAAATAATTGAGAACACTGGGGGATTATCCTCTGTTAAAACAACTGGTTGGCTGAAACATACTGATTCTCTATCGGAAGCAAATAGTAAGGCAAGGAATAAAGCAAACCTTTTAATTGAGGAAGGGAGAGAACAGCTAAAAGCGCGAGATATCAATGAAGCCCAGGTACTTTTTTAAAAAGCACTTCAACTGAGTGAGCATTATTCATTAAAAAAAGAAACCGCCTGGGTTTATCATTATCTTGGGAAATTAAAGGTTAGAGAAGGGGCTTTAGATTCGGCTTTAAATTACTTTTTTAAGAGTGCCAGGGCATTTGATTCCCTTCAATTGTTTTTGGCTTCAGGGAAGAATTATCTCCAAATTGGCAACGTGTATTGGCATTTAAAGCATCCTAAAACAATTGATTACTATAAAAAAAGCATAGATGTCGCCAAAGATATCAACAAAAAACCTCTGTTGGCTGCCGGATACCAGGGTTTGGGGAATTTCTTTGCTTATAGGGAAAATTACGACAGTGCCTATTATTTCTATCAAAGGGCCATTAATATTTATGAGGAAGAAGGGAGATTAGAGAGAATTGTTGGCCTTAAAATTAACCTTGGAAACCTTGCCTTGGAAGAGGGTAGGGAAAAGAAAGGTCGGCCTTTATATAAAGAAAGAAAGGCTTTGTATCAAACTGCTAAAAGTTTGTATCAGGAGGCCTTGCGGCTAAACATCAGTCTGGAAAATAAAGAAAGGGAAGCCAATCTTTACAATAATATTGCCAATGTTTATTCCAACCAAAAGCAATACGATTCCTCTAATTTTTATTTTCTAAAAGCTTATAAACTGGCCAGTGAAATTGATTTTTCCTCACTTTATCCTAACGTTTTGGAGGGGCTTTTTCTTAATTATCAGGAAATGGGGAAAACAAAGAAAGCTATTGCCTATTATCTGAAGCTGGATAGTGTTCAGAATCGGTTAAATAATAAAGATCTTAACAGGAGGGTTGCAGAAATGGAAGCCAAGTACCAATCTGAAAAGAAAAACAAGGAAATTGCCTTACAAAAGGCTAGGATAAAAGATAGAGTGCACGAGAGAAATATGATGTTGTTGACAGCTGTCCTTATGAGTGTTCTTTTGGTTGTTTCCTTATGGGCGTATAGGGGGAAAAGAAAGGCTAACCAACAACTTTTAAGGCAAAAATTACTTATTGAAAAAAGAGAAAAGGAGAAAGGCTGGTTATTAAGGGAATTACATCATAGGGTAAAAAATAATCTTCAGTTGGTTTCGAGCATCTTGAACTTGCAGGCCTATCAGTTGAAAGATCAGACAGCTGCAATGGCCATTCAGGAAAGTCAAAGTAGGGTACAGGCCATGGCTCTTATTCATAGGGATTTATATCTAAAGGATGATACCTCGAGGGTTAATTTACAAGATTATGTAGTCAAGATGCTAAATGGTTTAATGCTTGCTCATGGATACTACAAAGATCAAGTTCAATTAGATTTATCCCTTCCTCCCTTAAAGGTAGAAGCAGACATAGCAATTCCATTTGGTCTCATTTTGAATGAATTATTGTCCAATGTGTTTAAACATGCCTTTCCAGGAAATAAAAGGCCCTCCCTTCAGATCCGTATTGAAAGGGATACAGGGCATGAGCTTCTTCTTCAGATAAAAGATAACGGTCCAGGTATAGCCCCTGGGAAGACTAATTCCCTTTCTTTTGGAAGAGAGATGATGGAAACCCTGGCCAAACAACTGGGAGCAACCTTAAGCAGTACGAATAACCGTGGATGTGAGACCACTCTTAGCATTCCAAAGAAATTACCTTCAGAATCCGAACCTATTAGGGAAGAACATGTTTAGTCCACGAATATTGATTGTAGAAGATGAATTATTAATCGGAAAGGATATAGCCATAAGGTTAGAAAAAATGGGTTATGAAGTATTTCCGGTGGCCCCGGATGCCTCTGAAGCTTTAAAAAGACTGAAGACTGGGGAGGTAGATATTTGTTTACTGGACATAAATCTAGGACAAGGTATGGATGGTATAAGCCTGGCTCATCAAATCAATCAATGTTATCGGTTACCTTTTATATTTGTTAGCTCCCATTCAGATCAGATTACCGTAGAACGAGCCAAAGATTCCCGCCCATCGGCGTATATTTTGAAACCCTTTGATGACAAAGAACTTCAGATTGCCATAGACATTGCTGTTTATAACTTTTCTTCTGGAAATTTTTCTCAGGCCATTAATAAAGCCTCCTATGTTAAGGAATCGGATAGTTTTCCGGTTAGTGCCAGTATTTTTATTCGAAAAAAGGAACGCTTTGACAGAATTCTTTTTGAAGATATTTTGTGGGCAGAAGCCCAAAGTAACTACACTTTGATTCAAACCAAAACTGAAAAATACATTACCTCTAACACCTTAAAACAAATTGCAGAGCAGTTGAAGGCTCCCTTTTTGAGTAGAATACACCGCTCTTATCTTATCAATTTACACTTTGTTGAAGGATTGGAAGGTAACCAGTTATTCATCGGGGAACGAGCCTTTCCTGTCAGTAGGAGCAAACGGGAGGAGGTGTTCAAGAATTTTAAAATTATTTAGATGGGAAATGTTTATTATCGGATAAATCTTTTTCTTTTTTTGAAAAGATAAAGATTATGTTCCTAGGGACTCAAATAGATTAAGCCTTCTGGTATGTTATAAACTTGAGACTAGGTGTGAACGGATTAAGAATTTCCACTTCCTAAGGCAGTTTGCAACTTTTTATCAATATTTTGTGTAACCTTTTATTTTGCTAATACCCGATGGATTGCTTCAGGAATTTGAATAATTGGGGGAAAGTTTCTTAAATGTTTGACAATCCCTTTTATGTATTAGGTGGCCTGGGTTTTAAGGGTGCTTAGGAGTTTTTTTGCATAATCTTATTGCTTTGTGGGCTACTTTTCAAGGGCTTAGGGGAGTTAGAAACATATTAGTCCACCGACAAAAAGTCCTTTTGGGTATTTGGCCGGAAATGTTATAATAACTTCTTCTCTTCCATAATTTTACTAGCATATTGAAGTTTAGGAAATGAAAAAAATTGCTTTATCGGATAAGGGTTTAGACGAGGATCTAAAAAAAGGTGGTCCAACAATTGGAAAAAGAA
>NZ_SMMB01000144.1 GCF_009711365.1 Xanthovirga aplysinae
TATTTTTAATGCTAATGCACAGACTGATAAGGAGCTAAAAAAAATAAAAAAGCACTATCCCGAAGAGAGAGCCGTGTACCTTCAGAACATTAGTGAAATTACAATTTCGTTTGAAAACGAAAAGGTTTCTGTGGAATCCACCCAATTGGAAGAGATGTTGCATCTAAAAGATCAATCCGTCGGACTTGCTAGAAATGCCGTTTACAGTTCGGAATTTATTAAGTTGACGGGATTAGAGGCAGAAACCCGAGTGTTTAATGCTTCCCAAAGTGCTACTCAACCTTTTGAAATTATGAAGGTAGATGAATTCATGGAGAAGAATGACAATGATTATGGAGTTTTTTACGATGATCAGAAGATGACCACCTTTATCTTCCCAGCTGTACAACCAGGAGCCCGCACAATTGTCCGTTCCAAACACCAAATTACAGAACCAAGACTTTTAGGGTCCTTTTTCTTTCAATCACATGTGCCAGTGGTAA
>NZ_SMMB01000196.1 GCF_009711365.1 Xanthovirga aplysinae
TTGCCGTTTATTTCTGTTTTATTATGTTCAATATTTATTTCTGTATTTAACGGCTTTCCATCTTTCGCCTGATAATTTAAAGAAATGAAAGCAGAAAAAGGAAAAACATACTCATTATCCACCATTTTAAAATCACTATACTCCAAATCTAAAGTGTTTTTCCCTGGGCTTTCTGTAATATGAACACTATTTAACTTCATAGTATGAGCACTAATGTAGTTTTCAACTTTTAGTGTTCCATTATTTTGCTTGATAATATAGTAATCCTGCCTCCTTTTTATTCTATCGCCGTCAGTCTTGCCCAAAGGAAGATTTCCTACCAGAATGGATTGAATCATATTATAATCAATTCTAAAATTATATTTTTCACTTAAGGAAGCGTAATCCATTATGGAATAAGTCTTATCTATTCTATTCATAAAAACCAATGAATCACGAGTGATCATCCCCCTAGCGGCTTCAATACCCAAAGCAGGAACAATGGAAAACCAAATAATACTATCCCTTTTCATCCGAATATTCGCGGTTGCCCGGGTGGTTTTTGAACCTTCGGAGTATTTAATCTTCGCTTTGGTACTCAAATGATCAAAGTCCAACTCCCGAAGTTCAAACTTTTTCTTCTCAAGTGAATACGTATCTATTGGGGT
>NZ_SMMB01000148.1 GCF_009711365.1 Xanthovirga aplysinae
CTGAATAAGGAATCTCATATAGTTTTAGCATGAGCTTCATCGACTTAAATTTACCCTATGGCCAAAAGGCCCTCCAATTAGCGAGCTTGGTTAACAGGGGCAAACCGTAATTGTTTTTTTACCATAAATCTGACTATCAATAGTTTTTTTATAAAAGGCATCTTTTTACCACCAATACTAATACCTTCAACTTTTGAAAATCAATTATTTTCTTTAGGTGAAAAAGTCAAAATTTATAAGGAAGAAAAATGGTAAAAGAAACTCCCAAATATTCTTCACTTTCCAGGGAAATCCTACCTTTCAAAAAGTCAACAGCATTCTTGACTAGATAAAGACCAAGCCCAGGACCTGAAGAACTTTCTATCCCACGGAAAAACATGTCAAACACTTTCTCCTTTACCTCCTCTGACATACCTAACCCATTATCTCTTAACTCAATCACCAAAAATTCTTCTTTTTTTCTTACTCCTACTTTTACATATGAAGCAA
>NZ_SMMB01000591.1 GCF_009711365.1 Xanthovirga aplysinae
GGTATTTGATGTTGATTTATGGATAACTTTTTTAACGCTGCGCTAAAAGTTACCCACAAACCAACATCTTAACGATAATAGTATAATGATTAAAAATTAAAAATATATAAATTTGAAAAGCACTTAGCGACGAAAAGGCTTTACATAGGACATAGTGTTGGCGGTAGTTCTTTCTTTACTCAATTGTTTGTTCCTCAAATAAGGCATGGGCACTTTCAATAAAATCATCCATGTTCTTGCTTTCATAACTTGAAATTTCAGGATACATTAATTTACCTTCATAAAAGGATTTAGGATCTAAGTCGTCCAGATTGAGTATATCATGAGCAAGTTCATGATACATTAAAAAATATCTCATGGGTTTATTAAATTGGCGCCAAGATGATGGATTTATATAAATTTCAATTTTGGCATTATCATGACTTCCAAAGGATAAACCATGTATATGAGTTGTATTGCCCATCTGGTCAAGTTTTGAAAACTTAATAATAGTTGTTTTTGGTTTTTGGGCATATATTCCAAAATATTCAAGATCTCGATAAAACTTATCTACATAAACCTGAAAGTCCTCATCTGAGTCATAGGAATTTTCTACAACCTTATTATAAAGATTTACCTCAGCCTGATTCTTTATTGAGAAATAGATTAAAAATGAAACTAATGTCATTATCAAAATTCCAATTAGCCATTTTTTCATTTTAACCCTCTTTTTTTTCTGAGGGGGTAGAATTTTAATGCCAGCTTTTTTCTTGGATTCTTTTTTTTCTTTGGGCTTTTCTAAGGTAGTTCGAGATTTAATTTCTGGGGGAATAGAAGCAATTATGTCATTTAATTCTGGTATTTTTGACAATTCTGTCCAGGTCCCTAATCCAAAAAACCAAACCTTAGTTGATCGTGTTATTTTTTGGTTTTTCAATTCCGACTTAGAAAAGGGCCCATATTTTTCTTTCCCATCTGTAAAAAAGTACTTGCTCATAACTAATAATATTGATCAGGGAATATTACAGAGTTAGTTATCAAAAAATACAGCTGTTCTAAAACTTTGAATTCAGCATTATCTAAACCCATTGACTGCAAAAAGATTAGTTTGTCCTCATAAAATATCACCCAAGATTTCATAATCATTTCCATTTCGAGGCCCGTTCTTTCCATTGTCCCTTTTACCTTGAATTCCAATGTTGGATAGGTGTCTAGGGTAATTATTCTTTGGCTCAGGATTTTAGGATTTGTAAAGAATGAGCTTGACCCTTCAATAAACTCTTTGGTAAAATCTTCGTCTTGAAGTAATTCTTTACTTTCATTGCGTGAAAAAAATGTCATATTCTCCTTCACCAAGACTAAATAGGTGTTCCCTTCTTTAACAAACTTCTTAACAATATTAGGTCTAGCTCCTTCCTTGATTTCCCAGCCAGTGGGAGCTTTTAACTTTATATTAACTTCTTTTGCTTTTGGATGCTTATTTAAACTTATATATTCTCCAAGCTCAAATTTGAAAGTTGAAAGCTCATTTGATTTAATACTAACTTTTTCTATTAGTGAGTTACTTCTGAAATAATAGAAGTTAACATTAATATTATACAAAAAGTAGGTTTTTGCTGCTCCCGCTGTTTTTAAATTCGATATTAATTCAGCTTTTAAATTTTTAGGAGCCTGCCAATATTCTGGTACTTCATATTGATAAATTAATGTTCTACCTAGGGCAAAACACCCTTTAGCCCTGATGCCATTACCAATGTTAACCCCTTTTATTTCTTGATTTACCTCTTCTGCAAGATTCTTTATATCAGACTCAGAGAATGACTGACTAAATAAAGAAAGGGGAAATATGGTTATTATAAAAATGAGAATAACTCGCATTTGTTTAACCTTTTGGATTTAATCCATAATCGTTTATCCCTTTAGCACTAGTGGTAAAGAGCATCCAAAAAATATAAAATGGAATTATTTGAAACCAACCACTCTTTCCAATATCATGGCATCTTTTAGCTCCCTGTGCCCACATAAACCATAACAATGGGATGTAAGTGAGACCAATGATTGGAAATTCTCCTGATTCTACTATGGCATTAACAAACGTTATAATTATCATATAAACAATGAAGCTAATTCCGTACTCAGTTCTCCTTATTCTTCCTTCAAAGGAAAATGGTTTGGAAAACATTCTTTTCTTGGTCTTTCCAGTTAAATTGGCTTGGGAATCAGTCGCCTTTTTTGTTTGTGTTTCTTCAACCCGATTAAGAGCTTCCGGTTCATTATGAATCGTTGATATGGATGGAGGTTTAAGTTCTAATATTGGTTTCATCTCTTCAAGGTCACTTGCTGGAATCCAATCCTCTAGGCCCTCAAACCAAATCAGGCTGTCCTTTTTAACTTCCTCATCTTTTAATTCTTCAAAACTAAATGGTCCCTGTTTTTCTTTACCGTTAAAATAAAAATAATTCTTCATATTGTTTTTTTTAATTACCGCCAACAAGCAGATATACCCACCCCATTCCGTTTATTCCTTTTATAGGAAACATTTGGGTTCCTAAAACAAAAATATGTTGAAAGAGAATGGGTGCATTTTACCTACTA
>NZ_SMMB01000172.1 GCF_009711365.1 Xanthovirga aplysinae
CATTTTTTGAATTGGCTATAACGGCCCGGCATGCTGCTGTGCTTTTTAGCGTCGGTTTTGTGCGCCTTGGCAAAGCATGGCAGCTGGCCATTGTTAGGCTTCGTTTTGTTTCAATTCGTAAATTAATCTTACAATTTTGTTGAGCTTCTTTCTGTCTATTGATAATTGAAGGCTTTTAGATTCACCATTTTTGAAACTCATTTCTACGGTATTTGAATGTCCTCCAGAATTTCCACCCCCATTAAAAAAATCAACAAGTTCCCAGCTATCAGTATGAATTCCACCGCATCTGATAGAAGTCATGGCCGAAATTTTATATTTATCAATTCTAGAGAATTTGGTGATTGCTGATCTTTTGATATGAAGAAGAAATTCCCTTGTTACAGCTAGATCGTCTTTAGGTTTTGCAATAATGTAGAATATTATTAGGCCAACCAGAACCAGCTTAATAAATTGAAATTCTCTCTCCATTGGCAAAAACAATACACCCATTACAAGAATAATTATCACAAAGATTCTTCTTATCCAAGTCCACTCACGTTTGAAGTAATTTGTTCGATATAAAAAATTATT
>NZ_SMMB01000059.1 GCF_009711365.1 Xanthovirga aplysinae
GAAATTGGCTACAGAATCAATCCCAAAAATCAAATTAGATTAATGATAGGAGAAGTTAACTTAACAGAACGACACCTATCAAGTAAATGGGAGGCAAGTGCGGTAGACGGAAAAAATGTAAATGGTTATTTCAGAATCTATGAACTCTATTATGATCGATTTTTCGGAAAAAGAAAAGATTGGTATTACAGTGGTAGTATGGCTTATACTAACGACAAATACAATCACCTTATATCAGATAAAAAAATAGATAATAAAA
>NZ_SMMB01000545.1 GCF_009711365.1 Xanthovirga aplysinae
AGATAAAAGAATCGACTGGTGAATACAAATAATAAAAAACAGACACCTACAATAAAGACTTGTTTTTGTTTCTTTTTGAGACCATATGCTAGTAAGAATAATATTAATCCAATGATTAAAGAATTATTTATGACCACTAAGAAATTAGGATAAGCTGGGAAAACTTTTTCTAAAAAATAATTGGCCGACAGATATTCCAAAATTAACAAGGCAACTATTAGTACTTCAAGACTGGTATAAGTTTGCTTGGGTTGGATAATGTATAAAGCCATAGAAATTAAAAAAAGGGAAATCGTGAGGTAGGAAAGTTCATTCTCAAGAACAGCATCAATAATGGCCTGGAAAGTAAATAGATATAGGGTGAAAATAATGAGGAAACCTGCGGAGGCATCTATTCTTTCAATTAGTTTTTCACTGTATTGATGTCTTAGCCAATGCAAGGCTATGATTAGAAAGAGACTGATTGTGCTCACAAGAATAATAAACTCCGTTTCTGTCTTTAGGAAAAGGGTCTCTAAATTTATGAAGAAAAGATAGGTGTTAACTATAGCCAAAATAAGCATAAAAACATTAGGCTTGCTGTATAATAGCCAGGCAATAACTCCCATAATGACAGGGGACCAAAAAGAATAATGATGAAAATATAACTGGCAAGAAAACCATGCCAGGCATAAAATTTGGATAATGAAATGGTGTATATTGCTTTGAAAGTAAATGGCAAAAGGGATAACTCCTAATATCCACCAAAGTAACCCAGAAGGAAAATAGTAGTTTGTGTGAAAAAGGTTAGATAATAGAAAAATATTGGCTCCAAATGCTAGGTTAGAGAAAAAGAATGTCAATTCTGCTTCTTCTTTTTTTTCTTTATGAAGGTATGTTAAACCAATTAACCAAGAAGAAATTAAAGGAAAAATAATAATTGCTATGCGATTTGGAAAGCTTATTCTATACCAATTTTCAATGACAATTAGTAATATACCTATGGCAACGAATAACAAGGCCAAACTACTGATAATAAAACCGGTTTTTCTATACCAAGGCTCAGGAAGATGAAGGTCGTATCGTGCATATAGTTTTTTTGCCTGTTCTTCAGTGAGCAGACCTTCCTCACTCCAAGAGTCTATTTCACGTTTTAGCCTTCTTGATCCCCTGAATTTTTTGGCCATAATTTTTATTCCTTGGTTTCAGAATTAGGATTTATATTAATTCCTATTGAGGGGAATTTTTGGTTTTCATTTGCATTAGCGAAATTTTGATTCAATTCCGGAAATTGAATTTTATTAGTATAACACTTTATTAGGGGTGTTGTGATTAAATGTTAGAAGGATTTTTCTTTAGAATTGAGGATTTTATTCTTCAGGCAGGCCAATTGAAATGTTGAATTGGTAAAATTTTAGAAACAAATCTGACCATTGATGTGGTCGCGTCTTCTTATGGAGCGGTGTAATTGGGTCTTTTGAGATAGGGATTTTTCTACGAATACTCCTTTTATAGCTTTTTCTTATATCTTTAATTGCATCATTTTACTTCTTAGCAAATGCCAATTTAATTCCAAGCATTATAAACATTAGGCCAGTTATTTTATCCAACCAGTTTTTAATTTTATAATTTCTCCTAATCTTATCTGATAGTTTTGCTGCAAAAAAGGCCAGGGTTAAACACCAAATGGTCCCAGTAAATAAGAATGTGATGCCAAGAATTATGAATGGTAGTGGACTTTGGGTAGCCCTTGAGTCAATAAATTGAGGTAAAAAGGCAAGGAAAAATATTGCTACTTTTGGATTAAAAATGTTAGTAAATATTCCTGAAATATAGATTTTTATAGGGTTATTGTCTTGTTCTTTTTCTTTTATTTCAAAGTCCTGGGTGGGTTTTGTAGTAAGAGATTTAATTCCTAAGAAAACCAAATATATAACTCCTAAATACTTAATAATCCCAAATGCTATTGCCGATTTAGTCAATATTACAGAAAGTCCTAATACTGCGGAAATACAATGGATTAAACCTCCTGTAGAAATTCCTAAAGCCGATAATATTCCTGCTGTTTTACCTTGCGAGATGATTCGTCCTAAAATATACATTGTATCGGAACCCGGAGTTATATTTAGAAGGATTCCTGCAATGACAAATGTTTCAAAGTCGCTGATTCCATACATTTTTGTCTTCTTTTTTTATTCTGTTTTAAGAAATAAGACAATATATAGATTATTTTAAATTATAATTCCCCAAATTTTCCTTACTGAAGGAGCTAATTAATTAATTGAAATAAAAAAAAGCCT
>NZ_SMMB01000005.1 GCF_009711365.1 Xanthovirga aplysinae
GCTTAACTCTATAAGCTGTTTTTCTTGTTTCTCGCTGCTTTCTCTCAAGAAGCGGATGCAAAGGTAAGCGGTTGTTGTTTTAACACCAAACTTTTTCAGTGTTTTTTTAATCTTTTTTTTCGCTCCCTTTTTTATTGTTTTAAGGAAAAGAAAGCCCTTGAAAAAGGGCTTTTAGAAAGGCTGGCGACGACCTACTCTCCCACCG
>NZ_SMMB01001069.1 GCF_009711365.1 Xanthovirga aplysinae
GGATTTTAAGATTTTTACTCTTCTGTGGTTTTGGTTTTTTAATGGATCGCTTGTTTGATTTATTAAAGGTAAAATTTAAAATAGGAGAAAAATGTGAAGTAAATTTTTTATATTTCCTTTAAACCTTATTAATTATTTTTTTTAGAAAAACATTTAATTCTCCGGTCAATTATAATCAAGCTGCCTTGTTAAACTATCAAAAGTTACTTTTATATTTTATTGTTTCTTGGTTCATTATTTCGACATTTTTGGCAGGAGCAAGGCCGAAAAATTCTACTTTTGATCCTAAGAGTCTGGCTTTTTTAGTACCCAATGATTCCTTGGGACAAGATACTTTGTATCAAGATACTACGAAAATAGATAGTGTTTCTAACCTGCCTTATCAATCCACCACTCGATCTACTTTTAGAGAAAGCGACCGTTTTGGAGATCCTTTTTCCTTTCGTACCAGTCCATCTCCATTACTTATTCCTAACTTAAGTACATTGGATGTACAAGTGGAGCTAGACACCACTATTAATTACACTATTTCTGAACAAATAGGAGAGGTACCTTTCCGTCAATCCAATCAAATGAGTTTTGATGAATTTAATGAAGTTCAGGAAAAACGCATGTTGAAAGAATATTGGAAATCTCGTTCAGCGGGTTTGGATGGAGAAAGTCCGGTGAGTGGAAGGGATCTTATTCCACCAATTTATATTAGCCCTATTTTTGACCGTATTTTTGGAGGAAGCTATGTTAAAATTACCCCAAGTGGCTTTGTTACTTTAGACTTTAGTAGTCGGTGGCAAAGAACCCATAATCCTGCGTGGCCTATTAATCGCCAGCGAAACTTTTTGCCTTTGGAGTTTGATCAACAGATCAGTACAAATGTTAAGGGAAAGGTTGGAGAAAAACTGGAAATTAATGCCAATTTTGATAATAATACTTCCTTTGATTTTGAGAATAATATGAAGGTGGAGTTCACCGGTTTTGATACGGACATTATCAAAAAAATTGAATTTGGAAATGTAAGTATGCCAGTGGACAACAGCTTAATTGCAGGAGGACAAAACCTATTTGGGATTAAGACACAGCTTCAATTTGGAAAGTTGTATGTTACCGCAGTTGCCTCTAGCCAGAGAGGTCAAGCCGATGAAGTGGAGATTGAAGGAGGAGCACAGTCCCGACCATTTGAATTTAGGGCTTCTTCCTATGATGAAAACCGCCATTTTTTCTTAGGACATTTTTTTAGGGATAATTATGAAGGTTGGCTGTCTCGGTTACCACAAGTATTGAGTGGGGTAAACATTAATCCTGCCCGGGTGGAGGTGTATGTTTTGAAACAAGGAAATGTTACTCAAAACATTAGAAATGTAGTAGTTCTAATGGATCTTGGTGAAGGGAAAGTAATTGCCAATACGGATGTGGTGGCCTCTAATGGTGCTAACTCTCCAAGTGACAATAATGCCAATAACATTTTAAGTCTTCGGACTGGAAATGCCTTAGAAGATGTAGTGGGATTGGAAAATGCAGGTCTTAAAAAGGGCTTGGACTTCCTACAGGTAAACGGAGCTCGGAAACTCGATCAAAACGAATATAGGGTTAATCAACAGCTTGGTTATATTTCCCTCAATCGCAAATTGCAGGCCGACGAGTTTTTAGCCGTATCTTTTGAATACACTTATAATGGCACACGCTATAAAGTGGGAGAAATGAGTGAAGATTATGCTGGCCGGACCGATAAAGAAGTTATTTATCTAAAGTTGCTCAAACCTGATAAGATAAATCCTGAAATTCCTACCTGGGATTTGATGATGAAGAATGTCTACTCCCTAAATGCAAGTCAGATAAGTAAGGATGGGTTTAAGATGCAGGTGATTTATAAGGATGACCGTACGGGACAGGATTTACCCACCCTTCAGGATGGTGCCCAATTAAAAAATAAACCCCTCATTGAAGTAATGGGACTGGACCGTCTGAATATGAATAGTGATACGGGAAAGGATGGGAATTTTGATTTTGTGGAAGGAGTTACCATTAATCCGGAAAATGGAAGTTTATTTTTTCCAGTTTTGGAGCCTTTTGGAGAACACCTAGCAAAACAATTCACAACAGGTGAGGATGCCCTGGTGAGTAAATATGTGTATCAGGAGCTTTATACACAAACTCGTAATGATGCCATGCAGCTAACCACTAAAGATAAATTCTTTTTAAAAGGAGAGGTGAGTGGAGGCTCATCCAGCGAAATATTCTTGGATGGGATCAATATTTCTGAAGGGTCGGTTCGGGTAACGGCAGGAAGTACGGTGTTGATGGAAGGGCAGGATTATACAGTCGACTATATGTTGGGAAAGGTTACCCTTTTGAATCAAGGAATTCTAAATTCCGGACAAAAAATAAAAATTAGCTACGAAAAAGCGGATTTGTTTAATTTTCGTTCCCGCACCATGGTGGGATCCCGTTTTGATTATCGGTTTAATGAGAATATGAATTTGGGAGCCACCCTTCTTCATTTGAATGAGGTGCCATTCAATACCCGGCCTGTAATTGGGGATGAGCCAATAAGTAATACCATTTGGGGATTAGATTTTAATATGAATAAAGATTCTCGCTTTATTACTAAAATGGTAGATTGGTTGCCACTGCTGAAAACCAAAGAAACCTCTTCCATTACTTTGAACACTGAATTTGCCCAACTGAGACCGGGTACTTCTAATATAGTTGATGGGGAAGGGCCTTCATATATTGATGATTTTGAAAATAGTGCGATCCCCTTTAGTTTGAATATTCCTAATAATTGGAAGATATCTAGTGTACCTGCAACGAAAAACAATGATTTTGATGTAAGTGGAGGGGCGATAGATGATCTTAGAGCAGGTGAAAAACGGGCAAAACTTTCCTGGTATAATATTGATCAATCTTTTTATACCAAGTCAGGTCCTAATAAAAGGCCTTCCAATATTACGGAAGAGGATATGAAAAACCACTATGTTCGTTCTATTGGGCCTCAGGAAATTTTTAGAGGGAAAGATATCGAACCCGTTCAAACTTATGAAACTACCTTCGACCTGGCGTATTTTCCTTCGGAAAGGGGTCCCTATAACTTTAGCGAGAATTTAAATCCGGACGGAACTTTGAAGAATCCAGAGGGAAATTGGGCGGGGATCACTCAGGCTATTTCTTCAAATACTGATTTTGACCAAAATAATATAGAGTACATCGAATTTTGGCTGTTGGATCCTTTTCTTACCGGGGAAAATGGGAAAGTGTTGGACAAGCCAAATACAACTGGAGGAGAATTAGTATTTAACCTGGGGGATGTTTCGGAAAGTGTTTTAAAAGATGGTCAATTGCACTTTGAAAATGGCCTTCCAGCTGATGGATCGGATAATGGGGTGGCGTTCTCTGCATGGGGAAGGTATTCTACCAAACAAAATTTAACAGGAGCTTTTGAGAACACTTCAGAAGAGGCCCGGGCGAATCAGGATGTGGGGTTAAATGGACTTAATAATGAAAGAGCAAGGGAACATTATCCTGATTTTATAACCGCTCTTGGAAGACTCAACTTACTTCCGGAAGCTTATGAGCAAATAATGGCCGATCCCGATGGCGATGATTTTGAGTTTTATTTAGGGGATAATCATGATCAGAACGATCATAAAGTGGTGGAGCGTTATAAAAATTTCAGAGGGCTGTCAGGGAATACTCCTTTTGCTTCGACCAATGGTTTTTCTGCTTCTAATAGTAATGATCCCGATAGTGAAGATTTATTAGGGAATAATACACTTAATGATCTGGAAAATTACTATGAATATAAAGTGCATTTAAAACCAAATAATCTAAAGGTAGGTGAAAATCACATCGTAGATAAGGTCTCGAAAGATATCGATGGAGAGGAGGTGAACTGGTACTTGTTTCGTATTCCAGTCAGGGAAGTAGGGCCTGGAAATACTTATGGGGAGATTTCAGGTTTTAAGAATATGCGGTTCATGCGTACCTATTTAACTGGGTTTTCTGAACCTGTGGTGTTAAGGATGGCTAAATTTCAATTAGTGGGGAGTCAGTGGAGAAAATATGATGGAAACCTGAGAGATCCTGAATTTTCAGAATACCCTCCTGCAGGGAATACGAAATTCAATATTTCGGTAGTGAATATAGAGGAAAATGGACAAGGAGGAGACAGTAAATCAGGTTATGATTTACCTCCTGGTATGGTCAGAGATACGGATAATACCAGCCTTAATAGTAGACAGTTAAACGAACAATCCCTTCAACTATGTGTAGAAGATTTGGAAGATAAAGATGCCCGGGCTGTTTTCAAGAATGTTAATTTGAATATGATCAACTACGGTCGTATGAAGATGTTTATTCATGCTGAAAGTGAAACCGCTGGCAATGGAGAAGTAAGTGCTTTTATTCGTTTAGGGACCGACTTTGTTAATAACTATTACGAAATTGAGGTGCCTCTGGATATGACACCAAATGGATCTACAGATCGACATCAAATCTGGCCAGATCAAAACGAAATAGATATAGTTTTTGACGATCTTTATACTTTAAAATCAGCCAGAAATCGCGAAAGAGTTGATGACCGAAGTCTTCCTTTTAGCCAGGAAGTAGGAAAATATAGGTTGACAGTAGTAGGTAATCCTGACATGAGCGCTGTTGCCACTGTAATGATTGGTATTCGTAATCCTGAATCTCAGGATGGGGCTCCTAAATCTGTTTGTATTTGGGCCAATGAATTGCGAGTGACTGAATTTAATACCAAATCTGCATGGGCCGCCAATGCCGCTGTGAATTTGAAATTGGCTGATTTTGCTAATGTCACGGCTTCAGGGCAATTTACTTCTTCCGGCTTCGGTGGTTTGGAACAAGGTATTTCCCAAAGGACCCGGGAAGAGGCAAAAGCTTATGCCGTGGGGGCAAATGTGAATTTGGATAAGCTTCTTCCGGAGAAGGCTGGCCTAAAAATCCCCATGTATGTAAGTTACCAAAAAAGTCAACTAACTCCTGAATTTGATCCTTTGGATCCGGATATCCCTTTGAAGTCGGCATTGAATGCAATTGAAGACCCTGAGGAAAAAGAGGAGTATAAGGAAATGGTAATAGATCAGGAAGTTCGACGTAGCATTAATTTTTCCAATGTTCGTAAAGAAAAAACTAATCCGGATGCTAAAAAACACATTTACGATGTAGAAAATTTTTCTGTGAGCTATGCTTACAGTGAAGTTAAGCAATCGGATATAAACACGGCTTCTTATGAATCAAGAAATTACAGCGGATCTCTTGATTATAATTTTACGCCCAAACCAGTTAATGTAGAGCCTTTTAAAAAGATTAAGGCTTTCAACAATCCATATTTTCAACTTTTTAAGGATTTTAATTTTTCTCTTTTACCAAGTAGCCTTTCTTTTCGAACCAGTATGGATCGAAGGTTTACCAGGACACAATTGAGAGACCAGTTTTTAAAAACCGATGGTTTGGATCCCATTTGGGAAAAGACGTTCACAATGGACCGTCAGTATAATTTGCGCTGGAATCTAACTAAGAGCCTTGCACTGGATTATAGTGCTTTAGCCAATGCAATAGTAGATGAGCCTGAAGGTGATATAGATACACAGGAAAAGAAAGATCAGGTTTGGGAGAACATTCGCAAATTAGGCAGGATTAAAGGGTATGACCAAAAAATAGGCCTAAATTATAAACTGCCTTTAGATAAATTCCCTCTTACCAACTGGACAAGTGCTAATGCTAATTATAGTGTAAGTTATTTCTGGACAGCTGGAACATTTTTGGAAGGGGACCCTGCCGATACTTTGGACCTGGGAAGTATTATTGAAAACCAAAGGGGATGGGGCCTTACGGGTAAAATCGATTTGGTGAAATTATACAATAAATCGGGTAGGTTAAAAGAAATTAATCAACCAACAAGGAGAAGGCCTAGAAAGCCGCAAGATGGTGAAGAAGGAGAGGAAGAAGAAAAGGAAAGTCGGGTGCTAAATGGGTTTCTAAGAGTTTTGATGTCTTTGCGTTCCATGACATTCACCTACGATAAAAGTGAAGGAACCTATTTACCAGGGTTTAAACAATCCCCTACTTACTTTGGCCTTAATAAAGATTCATTTGCTCCTGGCCTGCCATTTATATTAGGAAGTCAGGACCCCGGAATTCGTTCGGAGGCGGTAAAAAATGGTTGGTTAATCAATAGTTCTTCACTTACACAGCCGTTTAGTCAGTATAATCGCCTTAGTTTTAGTGTAAAAGCAACTGTTGAGCCTTTAAAAGATTTAAGAATCCAATTGGACGCCAATAAGTCAAAAATGGATAATTATAGTGAGATATTCCGGGTTGAAACCGATGGTGGCGATGATTTTACTTCTTTAACTCCAACCCGGTCCGGAACTTATGATATTTCATTTTTTACATTAGGAACCTCATTTAGTAAGGAAAATAAGGAACATAATTCAGCTGTTTTTAAGAAGTTTGAAGAATATCGAAATACGATTCAAAACCGTCTCAATGCCACCAGAGGGGCCGGCCCCTCTTATGGACTCAACTCTCAGGATGTTTTAATTCCTGCCTTTTTAGCAGCTTATGGTGACAAAGACCCCAATGAAGTAGCTCTATCTCCTTTTCCTAAGGTGCCTGTGCCAAATTGGCGAATGACTTATGCTGGCTTAGGAAAACTTGCCGCTTTTCAGGATATTTTTTCCTCAGTGAACGTATCCCATGCATATCAATCGATGTACAGTGTGAATAATTATAGTAATTCACTTCTTTATAATGAGAATGAGTTGTTCCTTTTGAATAAAAATATTGAAAAATACCCATCCGCAACCAGAGTTGGGGAAAATGGAAACCTTGTTCCTGTATTTATTATAGATCAAGTAACCATAACTGAAAGATATGCGCCTCTAATTGGAGTGGATGTTAAGACCAAAAGCCGAATAACCACTTCAATTGAATATCAGATGCAACGAACCTTAACCTTAAGTATGACCAATGCGGAAGTTACCGAAAGCAATAATAAAGGCTTTACTTTTAATTTTGGTTACACCACCTCAAATTTTAAATTGCCATTCCGAGTACAGGGACGAACTGTAAGATTAAAAAATGATCTGAAATTTAATATGGGGTTAAGCATCGGAAAGAACCAAACCCTCCAACGAAAATTGGATGAGGAGAGCATTATAACAGATGGAAATAATAGCTTTAGCATTAAACCAACTATTAGTTATATGACCATGAAAAATAAACTTAATTTATTGGTTTATTTTGAACGTAATGTAAATGAGCCACTGGTGGGCAGTTCCTATACCCATTCTGATACTGCTGTGGGTGCTCAACTTCGTTTTAATCTTTCCCAATAAATGGAAGTTCCTTAATAAGGAATCTTTCTTA
>NZ_SMMB01000014.1 GCF_009711365.1 Xanthovirga aplysinae
TTCCTGACTATGTGTTTGAAAAAGAGTATCCTCTGATGCCTTTATTTGAGGTAGAGACTCACATTAAGGCAAATAAAAGACTACCCAAAATGCCTTCTGAAAAAGAAGTATTAGAAAACGGCATGGATGCCGGCCAGATAAATGTGTTGCTGGTAGAGAAAGTAGAAGAACTTACCCTTCACACTATAGCGCAAGAAAAAGAAATCAAAGCACAA
>NZ_SMMB01000402.1 GCF_009711365.1 Xanthovirga aplysinae
GTTATTTCAAAAACATGACTTTGATAAATTAAAAAAGAATGTCCGATCATAATAAAAAGCATAAGGATTCCCCCTACCCTTAGATCAGGAACCTCTTCTCCAAAGAAATGGTAATAACCTCCCAAAATAATAAATAGGGATATTGACTTAGTAATCCCATAAGAAAGTTTTAATTGATGAAGAACATGGTAGATGAATAAACTAAAAAATGGTTTTCGCCAATGAAAAGTATTTTTAATGAAAAGAGAAAATCGATCGGGACTTGCTAACCGATTAATAAACCCCACATAAACTCCAGCACTGATAAGAATTATAAAAAAGATAAACAGTAAGATTACCAAAGGAATAAAATAATGGTGAAATATAAGCCCTATGGCAATAGAAAAGAATCCAAAGCAAACAAAAGGAAGAGAGATAACAAACTGAACAATAAACCAACTTTTGAACTGATGGATTTTGTTAAAGGCTGTACTACTGTAAACTAAAAATTGATTATTTACTTGGGAAATTTGCCCCAATACATACTTCCAGCTTTTGAAAGTATAAATTAACCAAAAGAAAAAAACTAAAGCCGCCAAAATTGGCGAGGACACTAAAGTTAACGTCACCAATAAATGGTAAAACAGCAACTCATCATCAGAAAAATGCCCTCCATTCAAGACATCTATGTAAAAACAATAAGTAAGGATTGAAACAAAAAAAAAGACCAACAAACCCGAATGTACTTTATAAAAACCTTTGGCAAATATTTTTAAAAGTACCTTAGTTAAAGGTTGGGACGTCATATTTTGAAATTTAAAGTTTGTTTTTCAACCAATAGTTCTCTGGCAGTAGGTAAAACATCGTAATTTAAAGGTTGATGAGATGATAACATAAAGCTTGTCCCATCCTTTTTACATTTTTCAGCAATCCAACTATAAAGTATTTCTAGAGACTCCACATCCAATGTTATCAATGGTTCATCCAGCAGGATTAGCTTAGGATTTCCCAGAAAAGCTAAAACAAGAGAAAGTTTTTTAAGCATGCCACTTGAATATGTGCCCAGGGGTTGTTCCATATAGCTTTGGATTTTCATACTTTCAATATAAAACTGCTTCTGACCCTCGAAGGCCCCTTTAGCCGAGGCAAATACATTAATCATTTCGCGACCTGTTAAAAAATCCGGAAATATGGGTTCGGCCTCGGCAAAATTCACCCTTCTTCTATAGACAACTGCCTGCTTTTTTATACTAGCTTTCCCAGTTAGAATAATATCTCCCTCAAACCATATAAGTCCGGCAATAGCTTTTAATAAAGTAGTTTTCCCAGATCCATTTACTCCTTTGACCCAATAAATGGAGGGTTCAATCAACATATTCTCAATTTTTAAAACTTCAACATTACCATACGATTTCCTGAAATTTACAAATTGAAGCATACGATCTTTT
>NZ_SMMB01000346.1 GCF_009711365.1 Xanthovirga aplysinae
TTGTACCCAAAAAAAGATTAACAGACAGCAAGCCATACCTACGGCAAGACCTATTACATTGATAAAGGTATAAAGTTTTCGCTTTACTAAATTTCTAATAGCGATTTTTAAGTAGTTTTTTATCATAGTTGAAAGATAAAAGTTATTGGGCAATGTGCTGTCTTCTTGTTACTCAAGAAGCATGCCACCAAAAATGGGACTTTAAACGTTTTTTGACAAGTTTTTTGTAAATAGGATGTCCGTCAGCGAACGTGTTTGTCTGCTGACGGACGGTCTATAGTTTTACTTAAAGCGTTAAAATTTTTTCAATAGTCTTGTCTTTAAAATCATTATTATGATAAAAGGTATTATAAAATTCAAATCGATCTTCTGGATAATTGAAATCAAAATCTACAGGAATTCCCCTAATTTCATATTGATTTCCTGCAGGGTCAGAAAATACTTCATTAGAAAGACTAAATTCCCAACCATTTGGGAGGTTTTTCCAAAGTACCTCTGAGAAAATTCCTTTGGTGGAGCGCCCGTATCTTTTTATATTCGGAAAAGATAAGGCTCCTAAGGTGAAAACCTCCGCAGCACTAGCTGTAATACTACTGGTGAGTAAATGAACTTGCCCTTTAAACACCCTTGGCGATGGTTCAATAATGTATTTTTGTTCTTGGGTAAAGGAATTACCCTTCCTGGCTTTTATTGATAAAATGTGTTTGGGTTGGTCAATAAAAAAACTAAGGATTTTCAGAGCAACAGTATCATAACCTCCTCCGTTAAATCTTAGGTCTAGAATAATGGATGGAGAATTTTCCAGATCTTCAAGAATGAGGTTCATTACATACTCAACACCGAGTAATTCATCATGGAAATATTCAAGTGGTGATTTAGATTGGCTCTTTTTCTCATATTCTTGATCAAAAATTTTTCCCCTGCTCTTTTCTGATGAGACATAATTGGCAAAACCTTCCATATCGGATATCAGAATATATCCTATTTCACTGTTTTTTATTTTTCCCCATTTAATAACACCATTATTATAACTTTTACTTTGGACAAGATAATTTTCAATTAGTTCACGTTTTACTGTCGTTGAAGTTTTGGCATTTTCGGGCTTTTTTATCTTTTTCACTGATGACCGTAAGGAAGCAGGTACATCCAGGTTGATATGTCCATCCTTAAATTTGCAAAGGATTTCCGAAAACAGTTTGT
>NZ_SMMB01000354.1 GCF_009711365.1 Xanthovirga aplysinae
AATAGTTTCAATTAATTGTTACCGATAAATATCCTTTAAAATTGTGCTGTTGTGGTTATTTTAGTTTGAGTGATTGCAAAATCATTTATATGTAATAATGTCTTATTTGATAATTCGGAGTTATTATGAAAAATTTTTTAGTAATCAGCTTCCTTTTTTTGCTTTCTATTTGGGGATGTCAGAGAAGTGGTAAAGGACATGAAGAAAAAAATCAAATTTTGGAGACTCATGTTGATCAGTTTACTAGCAACAAAGAGATTTTACTCAAAATCAAAGAAATTGATAGTTTATTAAAGAAACTTACTCTTGACAAAAATACCGCCGGAGTTTCATTTGGAATACAAGTTGATAATAGTCAGCCCTACCTTGCAACCTATGGTTATGCTAATGTAGGTCAAAAACTAAAAGTAAAGTCCTCAACCGAGTTTCGAATTGCGTCAGTTACAAAACCATTTACGGCTACTGCTATTGCATTATTGATTGAACAAGGCAGCATAGCTTTAAATGATCCTATTAATAAGTTTTTTCCAGGTTTCCCAAATGGTGGTAAGGTTACTATCTACCAACTTTTGTCCCACACTTCAGGAATTCCCAATTGGTGGGAGGGGGGACTTCCAGAAGATACACCAGAAAATTTTCCAATGTGCGAAACTCCACATAAATATATTCAGGGAATGGATAAAGTATTTCACTTTGAACCTGGAACTAAGCATGCCTATTCGAATAGTGGATATGTACTTCTTGGGGAGATTATTGAGCAAGTATCAGGAAAATCATATTCAGATTTTTTGAAGCTGAAAATCTTCAGTCCTTCAAAAATGAAAAATACCCAAATGGTAGATATTTATGGTTCTTCCGATCATTGGGCGCAGGGCTACGCTTTGGATTCAAAAAAAGAGAAACTTTTTATTGAGCCTGTGTTTATTCACATGCCATTTGCTGCTGGAGGATTGCAGTCAAATGTGTCTGATTTGCTAAGCTTCGCAAATACCTTATTTGAGGACAGGTTAATTGGAAAATCATTATTAAATCAAATGACATCATACGCTAAGGTTATTAATGAAAAACCAGTTTATGAAGCGTTATATTTTCCAGCTGATTTTTCTCCACCAGCACCACCAAAAAACATGAAAAAGAATGGATACGGCCTAGGTTTTAGTTTAATGGAGGTAAACGGCAAACCTATCATTTGGCATAGTGGGGGTATTCCTGGTTTCAATTCCATTTGGGCTT
>NZ_SMMB01000297.1 GCF_009711365.1 Xanthovirga aplysinae
CAAATCTTGATAAACCTCATTTGACAATTCATATTCCCATCCATTTGGAAGTTTCTTGTCAAGAGTTGAGGAAAAACTTCCTTCTGTGGTCGAGCCGATTCTTGTAAAATTAGAGTTTGCTAAAGAGCCCAGAACAAGAACTTCTGATGCACTAGCAGTTAAATGGCTTGTTAATAAATAAACATTTCCTGTAAAATTTTGCTCGGATGGAATGATTCTAATTTCTTGCTTATTTGCAAATCCATTTTCTATTTTTGCCTTTTTTGTGAATGCAAGCTTTTCTCTATTGGAAAAATGGTTTAAAATAGCAATTGCAACTCCATCTTTACCACCCCGATTAAAGCGTACGTCCAAAATAAAAGCCTTAGCATTTTCTAATTCTTTGAGTATTAGGTTTAAGATTGAATTGACTCCATCAACTTCATCCTGCCTTTGAATTTCATCCTTTCTTTTCTCAGCTATTTCCCAATATTGACCGTAAAAGCTTCTTAAGTCTAAGTCTTTTGGCATGTTATAGTCAGCTAACGTTAGCATCAAATTGATTTGGATATACCCTATTTGATCTTGGATTAGGCCATATCGAATCATTCCAGCATTGTAATTGTGTAAGTTATCCACATAAAGTTCAGCAATTTCTTTATTCAATTGGAATTCGTCCAACTTAGTATATTTATAATTCTTTTCTTTTGCTTTATTTTCATAATCTTTTTTAATGCTTTCTGGGACCGGCATTTTTACATGTCCGTCATTCAATAATGATATCATTTCTTGAAAAACATCATACAATTCTGAGCTAGAGGTATTTTCTGAAATTTTTGGTTCATACTTTTCATAAACCTTGTCCCAATCAACATTTTTAATTTCAAATGAAGCATAGTGCTCCTTAAAAGTTTTCCAAAATGTTAAAAAGTTAAGTTTAGGGTTCTCTTTATACTCAATATTTGAATTACATAATTCAGGTAATCCATCCAATCTTGTAAAAAGCCAATTATCAATTCCGTGTTGGATTATCAGTGTATCTTTTGAGT
>NZ_SMMB01000642.1 GCF_009711365.1 Xanthovirga aplysinae
CTAATGCTGAATTCAATACCGCCTTAAAAAATATGATAAACAGTGCGGGTGAAATGACCATTGGCAATGGTAGCCTTCCAGATGTTCCGGATAGTTTGAATAATAACCTTGACCGAAATTGGATAAATAATACGGTATTCTCAACAGAAATAAGTAATATACTACATGATATTACCGAAAAATTTAGGCCTCAGGAATCTGTATACTTTGGGGAGAGTTGGCCTGGTGGTCCTCCGGAATTTGAAAAAGATAAATTATATCATTTCGGGGAAAGCTATCCTGTAGAAGAAAAAAGGCTACTTGCCTTATTTCGCTATTGGAATATCATTAATTATTTTTTTCCTTATAAAGATATTATGGACAATGACTGGGATGAGGTGTTAATGGAATTTATTCCCAAAATAGTGGAAGCAAGTGATGATACATCCTATCATTTAAACTTTAAGGAATTTACTACTCACATTGATGATTCCCACTCCTTTTTTAATAGTAGTACCTTTTGGGAGTGGAATGGACAAGCCTACCCTCCCTTTCAACTAAGGTTTATTGAAAATGAGACTGTGGTCACTCAGGTTTTAGAAGGAAAATCATCGGTAAAAGTTGGGGATGTTGTAAAGGAAATCGATGGATATGATATTTATGATTTAAGAGACAATTTAAGAAGATATGCAGAGGGTTCAAATGATGTCATTATAGAAAGGTCTATAAACAGTTTAATATCTTATGGAAATTTTGGAAGTTCTATAATTACAGTGGATGATGGGACGCAGATAAAGACGAAAGGTTTTGAAAGAAATTATTCAAATTATAGTGACCTGAGAGAGGCAGATAGGACAAAATGGAGGGTAATAAACGGGAAAAATAGTTGTAAGGTTGGAGTGATTAATATGGGGTTGTTAGAGAACTCCGATCTTCAACAGATGTTTATCGATTTATGGGATACTGATGCTATTATTTTTGATATTAGAAATTATCCTAATGGAACGCTTTGGAATATTGTGAATTATTTGTTTCCTGACCCCATTCCAATAGCTAATTTTACTACTCCGGATTACTCCTATCCGGGTCGTCTATTCTGGCATAAAGAATATATCGGTTCAGGTACCTCTTTCCCTTATGCTGGGAAGGTCCTGATTTTGTTTGATGAAAGAACCCAAAGTCAAGCAGAATATACCGTTATGGGATTGGAGCAATTTCCGGATGCCATTAAAGTTGGAAGTACTACCTCTGGTGCTGATGGGAATATAATGAAAATTTATTTGCCTGGAAAAATAATAGCTTATGCCACTTTCCTAGGTGTATTTTACCCAGACTATACCCCAACACAAAGGGTAGGGATTATTCCTGACGTGGAAGTTCATCCCACAATTTTAGGAATAAGGGACGGAGAGGATGAAGTTTTGAATACTGCTTTAAAAATTATTGATTGTGAGCCTTCTTTAATTACTCATATTGACGAAGAAGAGATGAATAAAAATATACTGTTTCCTAACCCTGTAGGCAACACTTTAAACTATGAATTAACACAAAAGCTGAACGGTAAAGATATCATCTTTCTAATAAGGGATACGCAAGGAAGGAACCTTCAAACCATAACAAAAAATACTTATTCAGGCGAAATTGATCTTTCAAAATTGAATAGTGGGATGTATTTTGTTAAAATTATGACTGATAATTTCAACCAAAGTAAGATTATTATCAAAAAGTAGATAAAGCCCGTAGGAGTCTAAAATTTAGCCCTTATGAGATGCTTTTACTGAGCAGTTCTATGCGAAGTTTTGCTTCTTCAAAGAAGCAGCACTTCTTTTTTTCTAAAATCCTTGATATAATTCTAAGAAAGGGTAAGTTTAAAATAGTAGGGCTATTTGTTTTCCTTTCTTAAAAGAAAACAAATAGCCTTGAGATAATTTACTCCAATTATTGGAGTAAGGGGCTCTTTTTTAGGCTATTAAGTGATTCCTAAATTTTTCAGGTGAAGCAATTACTTTACCTATGTCCTTTATATTATCCAATAATGGGTTTGAACTTACCCTATAATTCAATTTACTCTTTAAACTAAGACGGTTAAGTAAGCCTCCTATTTTTGTTCCTCCAACTGTAAAATAAATCCCATTGGCCCATATCTTATCTTTTCTTGGATGAGTATCGATTTTCTCCAAGAGTTCTAATAATTCATCTTCAAACATGAAGAAATACGGTTCCAAAAGTTTATGCAATTCCAGAGGGTTTATTTCAATCCCTTGAATTGAAATGGATGTTTGATCTTTAAGCTGATTAAACGATTGCAAAATTTGGTTTAAACTTTCCTCTTTGGCCTTTATTTTATGCATATGGAGAAGATGATTCCTTAAGACTCGTTGTAATTTCCAGGTACCAAGGAAATGATATCTTCAGAAATGGGTATTGCATTAGCAAAGATGGTGATTTCAATTTTACTTGCGCTAAAATCAATTAGTATGAAATCTATTTTCTCAAAAAAGATTCCCATTCCAATGGCAGCTGCTAAAGGTTGATAAATCATATTTACCTCTTTTGCACCAGCATGTTCAGCAGAATCTCGATCGGCTCTTTTTTCCACCTCCGTAGCGTTGATAGGAAGAGAAAAATATATTTTATAAGAAGAAGGGAATTAAGATTTCTCCTTACTATTACTTTTGATAGCCCCTCTAAAAAGATGCTCAAAATCATGGAAATCGGCAATCACTTTGTTGACAGGTTTTAGCACTTTGTGAGAGTCATTTTTAGTGATATTATTCCCTATTCCTGATATTTTCTTGGTGATCGGTTCAAAAGAGAGGGTAGCCTTTTCATTGAAGATGATTTGCTCGTGTTGGATAATTCTTTAATGCTCAATACCTGGGTCTATTCCCAGTATTGTACTTAAAAAGTCAAAAAATCCCGTGTATAAAATTGTATATAAAAATGGTTTTAAAACATAAGATGTCTTATGCCTGAATTTACCTTGATAA
>NZ_SMMB01000113.1 GCF_009711365.1 Xanthovirga aplysinae
ACTGGGCTTCAATATTGATGCAAAACAACCGACTCATATTTCCGCAGAGCGTTTTAAAGAAATTACTGATTGGGTGTCGGGTGTAAAACTAGTGGGTGAGTTCACTAAAAGCAACCCAACTGAAATATTTGAGCAGATTAAAAGCTTTGAGTTGGATTTCCTTCAAATTGATAATGAAAAAGATTTATCAGCTTTTAAAGAGAGCCTACTACCTATTATATTCCGAATAGATGTTGGAGGCTTTAGCGATATCATTCCTTTGAGGGAATTAATGAAAAGGACAGCTCACCAAGTGGAATTCTTTCTTCTAGAAAATGAAGAAGAGGATATTTCCATGGAGTATGAGAAGGATATCTTAAAATTGGCTT
>NZ_SMMB01000945.1 GCF_009711365.1 Xanthovirga aplysinae
CACTAGCTGGAATTGAAAAAGTGGAATAATGATTTTTGGAATCCGTAAATGGTATCTCTTTATCGCTTCCAGGAGTTTTTCCTACGGCTTACTTTTGTTTATATAAAACAAAAATGAAATTACATATTTCATTCCTACCATAGTATTTTTTTCCCCTTGTTGGGAATTCTCTTTGGGGAAGTGAAACTAAATTAAGTATCAAAAGTTCCTAAGTTGGTTTTTAAATATTAGAATATTACCTTACTATCGAAATGGCATACTTGGGAATACATAAAGGAGATAAGCTACCAGTTCCAATGGTTCTCATTGCGATTTTTTTTAGCTTTTTTTGTAACTCGTTGTTTCCTATTTCTTCTAAGGTTCCCCAACCCCAGTTGAATCAGACGGAAGTTGTTTTGTCAGAAAAGCATTTGGCTTATGGACAAACGATATCTTTTAGGGATGCTCATTTTATTATAAATCCTGTTTTTAATTCCTTTTTTCTCAAGCCAAACCTACCTTATGCAATTGTAGCTTTCAATAGACATTCCAAGTTAATGTTTGAAAATCAATTAAGGCTGGCTCGCACTAGCAAATTTCCTAATCAAGTTTTCTACTTAAAGTCTTTTTTTGAATATCCAACTGAGGATACTTTTTCTTGCATAGGATAATTATTGCATTTCTTACCAGAGAATTGGTAAACAAACACTTTCTAAGTAATTATTAAAGGGTTAATCTAACGCTGTTCTGGATCTTTTGTGAGCACACAAAAGAATTACCATTGAAAGATTGTGGGTTCTTGTTTGGCTATAGACCGGGTTTCGGAGAGTATTTAGAAAACATTTCAGTTGTTCTCCAGAAATATATTGTCAAAAGGAAACCACCGAGGAGCAAGGTTAACCCAAAACATATTCTAAAAAATATATGAAAAGTTTCAAAAAGTCATTGAGGCTAATAGGGTTAATCTTTTTGATGCTATTGGCTTCAGTAGGATTTGGCCTAATGGGGGTTGCTCCAATTCAATTTTCTAATAAAAGGAGGGATTTTCCTGAAACAACAGTAGAATTAGTTGAATCAGAAGGAGAAGAAAAAGAGGTAAATCATTTAGAATTTAAGGAGAAACAGAATCCAGTTTAATAAAAATGTGAACTTCAAAAAAATTAGTATTAGCAACCTTATAGTGAGTTTCTATAAAGGTTAGATGTTTTTATTTATTGAAATTTCAGGGGCTAAATTGGAAAAGGGAGGTCCGCTGTAGATAATAGACATTGGTTAGATTGCCTTAGCTAATAATTGGAATAGGGGCAACTGGAAGGAAAGTATACCTCAGTTGTCCCTTAATAAGATGTACTCACCTAATGAAAGTGAATTCAAATAGGCCTTGGGTTGAAGTTTAGGATGATGGTTTCTAAAAACTTTAATAGGGAATATCTGGTTGAAATAAATCAGAAGAACCCTTTCCACTTTTTTGAAGACATTTTTGAGTGTGGAGTAGAGGGATGGGCTTAAATTTAAAAGCTCGTTAAATAATTTTTTCAACCACTTCCTGTCATTTCAAATGAAATATGTCCTGCACATTTGAGCGCCATTTCCTTTTTCCAATTCCATATTCCAACCTAAATTTATTGCTAATCTATTTTAGAATCCTAAAAAATTAACTCTCCTTAAATTTCCGAAATTGACCTAAGAGATTGGGTCAATGGATTTTTTTGCTAATAAATAGATAGGTTTATTAATATGTTTAAACACGTTAAATTAAAAGTAAGTAATCAATGCTTTTGAGAAGTATTTGTCTTTTACACCATTAGTAGATCTTTTCTGGTTATTGGTTGAAAAAAATTTCTAAAGTAGTCAACTCTCCACAAATTTATGAAGCTGAATTTGACGCAAAAAATTGTGTTTTGTTCAGCAAGGGTTCCTCAAAAGCCCTCTGACTTTTAATAGAAAAGTTATAGATGGATTTGTGAGTGGATTAATAAGAGATCTTAGAGTGTTTTCCATGTATAAATAATTTTGTATTAAATAAATGACTGCCTATGTTGAAAAATTTAATCTCAAGGTTATGGCTAATAATGGTTTTGGTTAGCCTATCTCCTTTACATTATTTGGTGGCTCAAAATAATGATTTTGAAGTTGTAAATAAGTCCTATTTTGGGAAGGATCTTTTAAGTATTTTGAAGGATTTGTCAGTGAGTCATGAATTGGCTTTAGACTATAGGAGGGAGGAGATTCCTATAAATATTCTCCAAAGAAAGAATTTTAAAGGCCAGAGTCTAAAAGAAGTCCTCCAAGATCTTCTAGAGCCCTATGACCTGGTATTTCATCTGGAAGATAAAAAGCTCACCATTAGAACTAAGGAAGAAGGAATACAATTAGAAAGGGAGCCACCAAAACCCAAACGGACGAATTTCACTTTAGAAGGAGTTGTGAAGGATAAAGAAACGGGGGAGACCTTACCGAATGCTGTTGTAATGATCAACTCTACTCAAAAAGCTGCAATTTCTAATCTGGATGGTTTTTTTACATTGCTGAATGTCCCTACCGATACCTCCCTTTTATCTTTTCGCTATCTAGGGTATAAATCCCAGGAGCTTAGATTGAACCCGACAATGGTAGAAAAACCTCCTTTAATTGTGGAAATGGAGGTACACACCAATGAATTGGAAGAAGTAGTAATTTCTGCCAGGGAAGAGCAAATGATGAAGGTTGGTAAACAGGTCAGTGTGGTGTCTGTTTCCCCTGCGCAATTATCTGCTTTACCCAGTCTGGGAGAAAAGGATATTTTTAGGTCTCTACAGTTATTACCCGGAATCAGTGGAAGCAATGAAACCTCTTCGGGTTTGTATGTGAGGGGTGGAACTCCTGATCAAAACCTGATTCTTTTCGATGGTTTTACGGTATATCATGTGGATCATTTTTATGGATTTTTTAGTGCCTTTAATGCCGATGCGATTAAAGATGTCCAGGTATATAAAGGAGGATTTGAATCTAAATATGGGGGAAGGCTCTCTTCTGTGGTGGACCTGACAGGAAAACAAGGGAATACCAATAAGACTGGCTTTAGTGCCGGATTAAGCATGATGAGTGCCAATGCCTCTTTTGAATTACCTTTTGCGGGCGGAAAAGGAAGTGTTTTGCTAGCGGGTCGTCGGTCATATACCGATATAATTCAGAGTGGCTTATATAAGAATGTATTTGCCCTCTTTCAACAGGAGGATGAAACCAATGGAGGGTTTATGGGTCGTGGAGGAAGAGGAGGGAGAGGCCAGTTTGCTCAGGTGGAAACTGAACCTGTTTTCTTTTTCTATGACCTAAATGCGAAAGTTACCTATAAACCTTCATTAAAGGATATTCTGTCATTCTCTTTTTATAATGGTCAAGACCATCTGGATAATTCCAACGAATTTAATGATGAATTTGGGGGAGGGCAGAATGGTAACCTCTCAGGTACTATTCTAAATAAAACCACTGATTTAACTGCATGGGGAAATTGGGGAAGTAGTTTAAAGTGGGGACGTCAGTGGAATAGTCGTTATTATTCCAATACAGTAGTATCCTGGTCCAATTATTTTAGTCAAAGGGATCTTTTTTCTGAGTCTGAGATAAACCGTGATGATTCTTTACAAACCTTTATCCGTGGTACACAAGAGGATAATGATCTATATGACTTTAGTTTTCGAACAGATCATGAATTCTTGCTGAATTCGGCACACCGACTTGAATTTGGTACTCAATGGACCTTCAATAAAATTGACTATAATTTAACGATGAATGATACTCTGCAGATATTGAATAGAAATGATGAAGGCCTTATCGGATCGCTCTATATTCAGGATAATTGGCAGATTATCGATAAACTTCTTTTTACTCCCGGTATCCGACTTAGTAATTATAGTCTTACTAAGCAATTGTATTTTGAGCCAAGATTGTCCGCCATCTATGAGTTGACAAAACAACTGAAGTTTAAAGCAGCTTGGGGACATTATTATCAGTTTGCTAATCGGGTGGTACGCGAAGATGTAAGTGAAGGAAGTCGCGATTTCTGGTTATTGGCTAATGATGATACTAATCCGGTGAGCCAAGCAGTGCATTATATAGCGGGGCTCAGTTATGAAACTGCTGGTTTCCTTTTCGATATTGAAGCATACAGAAAAGATATGTCTGGCTTGTCGGAATATTCTTTACGATTCTCGCGCCCAGGATCAGGGGAGACAGGGGATTTGTTTTACACAGGTACAGGTATTGCTCAGGGTATTGAATTCCTAGTACAACGGAAGATAGGGAAGTTAACCGGTTGGATTAGTTATACGTTGGGAGAAGTAATTCATACTTTCCCTGAATTGTCGGATGAGCCTTACCCTGCTTTACATGACCAAACCCATGAGTTTAAAATTGTCAATAGTCTTCAATTAGGACGATGGACTTTTGCAGGTACATGGATTTACGCTACCGGAAAGCCTTACACTGCTCCGGTGGGTGGTTATGAGCTTACCATGCTTGATGGTAATCAAATCAGTTACATCAGCATAGGGGAGAAAAATGCTTTCCGTCTTCCTGATTACCATAGGCTTGATTTGTCAGCTACCTATGGCTTTAATCTTGGAAAGGGAAAAGCTGATGTAGGCCTTTCGGTTTTCAATGTTTACAATCATCAGAACGTCTGGTATAAAACATTTGAAGTGTTGGAGGAGGATGTGATCACCACGGATGTGAACACAATAGGTTTCACCCCAAATATCTTTTTGCAGGTGAAGTTCTGATAGACAAGGAAAAAATCCTTTTTCTGTCATTCCCAAAAATGATGTTTCCAATTAAGGAGTGGAGTACCAATTGTTTTCAAGGATAGGGCGCTTTCTCCAGAATTAAAATTTAGAGATAATGAAGAAGTTTACTTTAATGTGGGGCTTATCATTCTGCGGACTTGCCATGCTTTCATGCCAGGACCAAACTTTTGATCCCACTGAAGCTGAAGACTTAATCGTCGAGGCTTATCTGTATTCCGGTCAACCTGTTAACCAGATAAAATTAACTCGTCTAATCCCTTTTATAGAAGAGAATGATAATGACGATTATTTTGTCAATGATGCTGAGGTCTTTATTCATCATGGGGAGGACACTTTCCCCCTGATACTTAACCAAGGAGATACCGGTACCTATTATTACCCAGGTAGCGACCTTGAAATTGCGACAGGAAAGACTTTTGAACTTAGGGTGGAATATTTTGGTAAAACGATACATGCTACCTCTATAGTACCTGCTTCTCCTTTAGGTCTTCAGTTATCTGAAGATGAGATCGAAATTGAACCAATTGAGGAAATGATGGATATTAGGAATAGAGAGGTGCCAGACTTAATTGTGGAATGGGATAACCCATCTGGTGAAAGCTTTTATGTGCTGATGGAAAATATAGAAGCTGAAAGTGAACCTTTGGATGTCAACGGTTTAATGGAAGGCTTCATGCAGGGACGTTTTCGAATGATTACTCGCCCCTCTCCATTGGATACCTATGTAATCAGGGGTATGCAATTAACGGAATATGGCACCTATCGATTAGTTTTATTCCGGGTAAATCAGGAATATGTGGATTTGTATGAATCTACTGAACAGGATTCTCGATTTTTAAATGAACCGGCAAGTAATGTTGAAAATGGTTTGGGTATTTTTACAGCCTTTAATAGTGATACCATTTATTTTGAGGTGAAAAAACCATAGAGGTAGGGGTAGCGT
>NZ_SMMB01000919.1 GCF_009711365.1 Xanthovirga aplysinae
ATTCTACTCTGGATTCATCCCTTAATAAAAATTAAGAATTAATACCTAAAAAAGAGGTTGGAATGCAGACCGGCCACTCCACGAAACTAAGTTTAATAATGTCGGTATTGTTATTTTAATTTTCTACCTAATTGAGCTACTTTATTCAACTACATTTCTCTGAATTTGAGGAAGATGCCTTAATAGGACTGATAAAGCAGGTTTTCACTGGACTTATTCCACAAAACTCTAAGATACCTTTTTTTAATTGATTTATTGCGGGGCTTTTCATAATGAAATAATTGTACCACCAGGGAGTGTCTGAGACAGGTAAAACAATATGTTATTTCCTCTTCAGAACTTGAATAATAAAAAGATCAAAAGATACCTGAATAGACGCTACTTCCTTACAAATAGAACCATCCTTTGTAAAATACTCGTTTTTACTTCACGATCTATATCTACCTATTTTTAGAAATTCTTGAATCTCGCTATGGGTAAGGGTTTTAAACCCCTTTAAGTAATTTTCAATTTGCTTGAATTTCATTTATAAAATTGCTTTTTATTAATACTTATAAAGCCTCATAAACGACCAATTTAGATAAAGTATTTAAAAAGGAATCAAAGGTAGGGTAAATCTAATTCAAAGAAATTCATCTTAAAAGAAGGAATTCAATTCAAATGCTTAACCAACTCTTATAATAATGAAAAGGATATTATGTCTTATAGTTTTTACTTTTCTTCTATCTGCATGTGATGAAAAAGAAACAGAAGAATATCAAGAAGTACCTTTCGAAATTATAGATTCAAATGTTTCGGCCAATGAAAGTCGTCAATCCTATGAGGTTATTAATTCCCAAGAAAGTTTTGACGACATGATTAACAAACAAATAGGAAACGGCTTTTTAACAGATCCAATAATTGACTTTGAAACGGAAACAGTCATAGCAGTTTTTATGGGAGAAATGAATTCAGGCGGACATTCAATAAATATTGAAAACATCAAGCTGTTTGATAGTGGCAGTCTTAAAATAAAAGTCAAAAAAATCTACCCTGGAGAAGGAGACATTGTAACCTGGGCCCTAACCAACCCCTATCAAATCGTTAAAATTCAAGGCTCTTTTTTGGTTGAGGAAGTAATTTTTATAGATTAGAACTTCTCAGAATATTTTCTAGCACAAGAAATGCTAATAAAATTACTATTTCATTAAACATCATTGCCAGTCAAAAGGAGGGCAAATCAAACTTTAAATGAAAGTCCTATTTTTTCCAATTTTAGGGATTTGAATTTTGCTCCTGCATTTCGTTTAGATTAAATTATGAAGAGAAAATCCCAACAGGATTTCCAACTATTGTCCTTCTATTTAATCTACCCTAATGGATATAGTACACCCCAAAAAACTACTCCTGCTTATATTTTTACCCCTCCTTTTAAATTGTCAAGAAAGAGTGGAAAAAAATACCGAGAAAGAGCCCCCTCCCATGAGCATTTGCGGATTACAAACCACAGATGAAACCTGGTATAGTTCAGGAAAAAAAGCGCCTCTTTTTGAAGGCTTGGGTGTACTAAGCTTTCCCATTAGCACTAAGAGTGATTTGGCCCAAAAGTATTTCAATCAAGGTTTAATTTTAGCCTATGGCTTTAACTTTGGGGAGGCAGCCCGTTCGTTTTACTATGCATCTCAACTGGACCCGGATTGTGCCATGTGCTATTGGGGCTATGCTTTTGTATTAGGCCCCAATTATAATAATAGAATGATAGCCGAAAATAATGAAAAGGCCTTTGACGCCGTTCAAAAGGCTTTAGAATTATCGGATAAGGGCAATGAAAAAGAAAGAGCACTAATTAACGCCCTTGCTAATCGATATACCAAGAATTTTTCCGAAAAAAGACTGGAATTAGATCAAGGTTATGCTACGGCTAAGATGAAAGTATTTATGAGATTTCCTCACGACCCAGACATAGGCACATTATATGCTGATGCATTGATGAACATTCATCCCTGGGATTTGTGGGAGAAAAATGGTACCCCCAAAAAAGAGACTCTTCAAATCCTAAAAGTGCTGAAAACGGCAATTAAAAATTCACCCATGCATCCTGGCGCCCATCATTTATATATTCATGCAGTAGAGGCTTCAAAAAACCCGGAAATAGGATTGGAAAGTGCTCGCATATTAGATGAAGGAATAGTGCCGGCAGCAGGGCACCTGGTCCATATGCCTTCTCATATTTATATACATGTGGGAGAATACCACAAAGGAACCCTGGCCAACATCAAAGCTGTAGCGGTTGACAGTGCATATGTTACCAATTGTCATGCACAGGGAGTTTATCCTTTAACCTATTATCCACATAATTATCATTTCATGGCAGCTACTGCAACATTGGAAGGAAATAGTCATTGGGCAATTTTGGCGGCCCAAAAAGTTTCGGAATTAACTGCTTTTGAAATCATGAAGCAAAAAGAATGGACAACTCTTCAACATTATTTTGTGATCCCTTTTTATGTTTATGTCAAATTGGGAAAATGGGATATGATTCTTCAGAGAGACCAGCCTTTAGATACCTTAACTTATCCTAGTGCAGTAAAGCATTATGCAAGAGGCTTGGCTTATTTGGGAAAGGGAAATCTAAAGAAAGCCGAAGATGAGTTAGAAAAGCTTGATAAATTAATGGAACTGAAAGAACTAAAAGAGCTAAAGATATGGGAGAACAACTCAATATATTCCTTAGTAGAAATCGCACAAAGGGTTTTGAGAGGGGAGCTTTTTGCCTCCCAAAATAAATTCACCGAAGCCATTATACAACTGAAAAAAGCGGTCCAAATAGAAGATCAATTGAGTTACAGCGAACCACCCGATTGGTTCTTTTCTGTCCGGCACCACTTGGGGGCGGTACAGATTGAGGCGGAAAAATATGAAGACGCCATACAAACCCTTGAAGAAGACTTGAAAAACTTTCCCAAAAATGGTTGGGCCCTGCATGGTTTGCGCTTAGCTTATAAAAATTTGGGGGAAACAGAAAAGGCCAAAGAAATGGAGGATAAACTCAGTATGATTTGGAGCACAGCCGATATTCAAATTTCTAGTTCCAGAATAAAATAAAGTCAATTAAGAGCCCTTTAATTTGTGGCTACAAAATGATTTTATCCTGCCCAGTACCCATTGATACAGGACTGGGAAGAACAAATAAAAGAAAACCCAAAATCCGACTGCGCACTTTGTCTTTAATCTATTTTCCGTTTCTCAAGTCCTGTCAATAAATCTTGATAAGATTCTCTTTCTCTGATGAGGAAAATTTCTTCCCCATCTATCATTACCTCTGCCGGCCTTGGCATAGCATTGTATTGACTGGACATTACCATTCCGTAGGCTCCCGCTGTGAAAATACACAACAAATCCCCCCTTTTCAATTGAGGTAAATTTCTTCCTTTAGCTAAATAATCACTGGATTCACAAATAGGGCCCACCACATCATATTTTTCCAAACCTTTAGTTGCTTCTTCCTTATCGATGATCCTTTCTGAAATCAAATGTTTTTTTTCTACGTTTCCGGGCCACATGAAATGTTCCGCCTCGTACATAGCTGGTCTTAGAAGGTGATGCATCCCTGTATTGACAACCGCAAACTGCTTGTCACCACCCTTTTTCACATAGTTCACTTCAGTAAGCAGCACTCCGGAATTAGCAGAAATGGTTCTCCCAGGCTCCATAATCACTTGCATACCTTTGTCATAATAAGGTTTTAACAAGGGTACAATTACTTCAGCAAATTCTTCCCACTTTGGAGACATTCCTAAAGAATAATCCGCAGAATAACCACCTCCAATGTCAATGATTTTCATGTCATGCCCTTGATCAGTGAGATAGTCTATTAAACTGGTGATTTTTCTTATCGCCAACTCATAAGGTTTCGGTGTATAAATGGGTGAACCAATATGTATATGAACACCGCATAAATCTACATATTCATCTTTTCCATATGTGTTAAAAAACGCTTTTGCTCTTTCAATATCTACACCAAATTTACTGCCGCGATTTCCAGTTTTTGTTTTATCATGCGTTCTGGCATCTATCACATCAGGAGTTACTCTTAAAGCGGCTTTGATCCGTTTCTTTTTTTGAGCAGCAATTCGGGAAATATTTTCAAACTCCTCCTCACTTTCAATATTAAACACTCCAATCCCTTCATCCAGAGCGTAGGCAATCTCCTCATCGGTTTTACCGATTCCTGCATAAACGATTTTATCAGCAGGGGTATTCGCCTGTCTGGCCAGGAAAATCTCTCCCCCACTTACTGTATCAATTCCAGATCCTAATTCCACCAGTTCCTGTATAAGGTGGATATTATTACAGGTCTTAATGGAAAAACAAATCAGAGGATCAATAGCCGCAAATGCTTCCTTAAAACGTTTATAGTGGTCACGAAAAGAATTTGCAGAATAAACATACAAGGGGGTTCCTACTTTTTCTACTAAGGAATTTATGTTAATATCTTCACAATGAAGCACTCCTTCTGGGCTATAATTAAACTGATCCATAGGCGATTATTTTAAGGCCCCAAAACTAACAGTTGGATCACACAAACGAAATGATTTTGTAAAAATAATAAGGACAAAATGACTATTTTCCCCACTAATGCCTTCTGACTCTTCCAATCCACAACCTAAAATGTAAGAAGATTCCCTAATCAGGAGTTTAATCACCCTTTAGTAATAAAAAAGAAGAAAGGGAGGGTCGCAAATTTTTGCTAACGGGTTACTTTTTCAATGAGAATTTAAAGGTAGATCCCTTATTGATTTCTGATAGGACTTCAATCTTTCCTCCTAGAATCCCTACTAATTTCTTAACTGTGGCTAGCCCAATTCCAGTGCCTAAATTATTGTATCGGTCTTTTTTTCCAAGATTGGTGAAAACATTAAATATTCTTTCCTTGTCCTCTTCAGCAATTCCGGGTCCGTTGTCTACAATGGTGAAAAAATAAAATGCTGAATCCTGGTCAAAAAAAATAGTGATTTCCCCCTTATCTTTATCATTATATTTTATGCTATTCCCTATCAAATTGATAAATATTTGTCCTAGGGCGACTTTATTCACTTTGATGAGCAATTTATCTTTCGGATAATGAAACTGAAATTCCTTTTTAGGGTCCAATAGAGAAATGATTTCCTCTAAAAATTGTGAGAAATCTAATTCTTCCTTTTTCTCCTTTAAGATGTTTTCTCCTTGATAATAACTTAGAATTCCATCTACCAGATCTTTTAACTTTCCGCTTGAGTCCTTTACATAAGCTATCAGCTGATTCGCTTCCTTACCAAGTTGAGCAGCATATTCACTTTCCAGTAAACCTGAAAGGGAAATGATTTGGTTTAAAGGAGATTTAATATCATGCGCTACCACATAGGCAAACTTTTCCAGTTCCTTATTTTTTTCTTTTAAAGTCTTTTGATTTTTATTCAGCAGTAAATTTCTTTTCCTAAGTTCTAAA
>NZ_SMMB01000394.1 GCF_009711365.1 Xanthovirga aplysinae
TTTAGAGCAGAGTATTGCCACTCAGGATAATGCCTTTACGGAGTCCAGGCATAACCTGAAGGCATTGGAAATAGATATATTTACTTCCTTGCTCGTGCAGGTTAATAATATGAAACTTAGTGAGGAAGAGGAGAGGGAGCTGGAAAAAGCCACCCCGCTGGGTAGTCAATCTGAAAAGACCTATCTTTTTTATTTAGATATTAAGGATCTGGAAAAAATCTCAGGGAAGGAGTACGTGACTAAACGAATGTTAAAATACGCTCAAAATCTAAGAGATGTTGAAATTTATTTTCAAGATGATAATAGGGAAGCATTAACAGGACTTATATCAAAAGCAGAGTTGATTGATAATAGTATTTTGCGATTAACTGTAGATAGGGATATTATTAGGATTGCAAAAAAGAAAACGGATTTTACTCTATTTTATAATATTGAATCTTTAAAGCTCAATTCGACTTTTGCAAAGAGAATATATCAAATGTGCATGAGATATAAAGGCTTAAAGAAACTTCCAAATGCCAGGTATGAGCCCTTCAATGTTTTAGTTGAGGATTTAAAGTCAATGCTGAATGTTGAGGAGAAATATCCTCTCTATGGTAATTTTAAGCAAAAGGTATTGAATGTGGCTCTAAGAGAAATTAATGAGAAAACTTTCTTAAAGGTAGAGGTAAAAGAACATAAGAATGGAAGAAAAACAGAGCGTTTAGAATTCTTTATTGAAAAGAACGAGTCGAATATTAATAAGTTTGAGCAACTATATCCCAGTTCAACAAATATAAAGACAGTAGGAGGGAAGAGGCAAAAGAAACAAAAAGAAAATATTCTGGACCCTGCCAAAATAATAAAGGAAATAATAGATACTAGGACTAAAGATGATAGCTTAAACTATTCTTTACGTGGAGCTAAATTTACTTTAGATGTTAAACACTATTATCAATTGTTGATAGATATGGGCATTTGGGCGGAACAAGCAAAGGAGATAATGTTATGGCCTGATCCAAAAGCGTTGTCAGGGATTTTAAGTAATTTTAAGTTCCCAAGCACCTATGAATCTACAATGGCAAGTGGAGCCTCTAAAAGTAAAGGAGGATATGCCTACAAAGTAATAATGAATCAATTAAAAGGAAATAATAATTGAAAATTAATTAGAAAGACCTCTAGGGGAAAAAGTCTATTTAAATTCTAGAAATAAAAACTGGAAGTTTTAATAAAATTCCCATTTACTATGACCCTTCTCTCAAAAATAATTGGCATTAATGAAAGACAATTAGGGCATTACAAACAATTATGGATGGAGAATCTCCCCAATTTTAGTTAAAAAATCTAAAACTCGATGGTTAAAAAAAATTCTCTAAAAGTTTTTAATTGATAGTAATTTTACTATCTTTAAGGAAATGGAAGCTGA
>NZ_SMMB01000105.1 GCF_009711365.1 Xanthovirga aplysinae
GCCAATATTAAGGACGACACCATCGGCTTTTATTTTTCCAGATACATCTAATTTTTCGGTGGGTGCGGATTGACCAATTCCTACCTTCCCATCTCCTTTGATTACCATTTTTTCGCTATAAGTATCGGAACCAAAAGTCCTGAAATGAATGGATCCATCACCGCTTCCATCCGCATCACCCGTAATGTAGACCTCTCCATTGGTATAAGGGAACCAGGTATGTGCCTTATCATTTGCTGAGGCAAATTTGATGGAAGTTGCCCTTACATCAAGGGTTGCAGTTGGAGATGAGGTACCTATCCCTACATTTCCATTTACCTGGAGTTGGTTATCGAAAACAGTAGTTCCACCCACTTGA
>NZ_SMMB01000199.1 GCF_009711365.1 Xanthovirga aplysinae
TAATAAAAACATTCAACCTTTAATTTCAAAATTAAAATATAACAGTATAAGTACTTTTTCACTTTATTTTTTTAATCTATAACACAGTTTATGAGTCTTAAAACCTCTACTTTATATTATGTTTTAATGGTTTTTATAGCCTTAGGGGCTTGCCATCCAAAAGTGATTACTAGTTTAAACAAAAGTTATGCTGCTCTGGATTACAAACAAGAAATTATAATTATTGGGCTAGATAAGATAGTACCTGAGGGCTCGGAACTTCTAGGTGAGGTAATAATTGGAGATACAGGGTTTAGTACCAATTGTAACTACGAAATTGCTATTGAAAAAGCAAAGTTAGAAGCTAGAAAAGCCGGAGGAAATGCCCTCAAGATTGTAGAACACAAATTCCCTTCTTTTTGGAGCAGTTCCTGCCACAGAATTAAAGCGAAAATATTGAGAGTAAAAGACCTTAGTGTCTTTGAACAGGAAGTAAGAGAAGAAGTTGCAAAAAATTTAGATTATGCAATATTAAATATTTATCGGTTTGGTGGAACTGGCGCCTTATTATCCTATGATTTATATCTTGGTGACACGGTATTATGCCGAGTGAAAAACAACTTTAAAACCACAGTCAAAATTAATAAAGAAGGTTTAAATAGCCTATGGTCTAAAACCGAAG
>NZ_SMMB01000094.1 GCF_009711365.1 Xanthovirga aplysinae
GACTGCTGTATGAATTTCGATTTCATTAGAAAACGTTGCGAGACTGATGGCATCACGTTGCTTTTGTAACATATATGCTAAGGCAGCGGCCGCCATGACACTAAATGTAATTTTCCCTTTGTTTTCTTTGGGATAATGCATGGAGGAGGAATTGTCCAATATTAGTTGACATCGTAAATTGGTTTCTTCTTCAAACACTTTACTATAGAGGCGATCGGTTTTTGCATATACTTTCCAATCAATGTGACGGGTACTTTCTCCTGTATTATATAACCGGTGTTCGGCAAACTCTACAGAAAAACCATGATAGGGTGATTTGTGCAATCC
>NZ_SMMB01001187.1 GCF_009711365.1 Xanthovirga aplysinae
GCCAGTTTTGCACAATCATCTTCTTCATTTGATGTAGTTCTGAAAAACTATTTAAATGTGAAAAATGCACTGGTAGCAACAAATGGAGCAAAAGCACAGGCTGCTGCCAAAGAATTAATGGCTTCCCTGAAAAGCTACCAGAATGAGAATCATGCAGAAGCTTTGGCTCAAATTAAAACCAGTACTGAACATATCAGCGGAACTAGTGATGTTGAACATCAGCGTAAACATTTAAATGCTCTTTCAGAAGGTATGTACAACTTATCCGCGGCTTTTGACCTGGTAGGTAGTGAAGTGTATTTGCAATATTGTCCAATGGCACAAAACGGTGGAGCTTATTGGTTAAGTGCCGAGAAAGAGGTAAAAAACCCTTATTATGGCAGTAAAATGTTAAAGTGTGGAACAGTAAAAAATAAAATGTAAGTCAAATAAATTCTGGAGATTAGAAGGAAGGAAAACTCCCCTTCTATTCTCCCAATTTAGAAAATCCAAGCTCCCCTCGAGTCCTTAATCCATCGAATGCCTCCTTTATCCTTTCCCTAATCTGCGAAAACTACAAAATGTAAAATCTTGAATAGTATCAAAAGGTGTGTGGTGTTTTACCTGAATACACTTTAATTTTTCAAAACCTTCCTGCATACGAGCAGTCAACGAATCCTCAGAATACTGCTTAATTTCTATACCGCTACACTTTTTAGGTCCTTTCTCTGAAAAAGTCCCCAAAATCAAAAAACCATCCGTTTTTATCCTTTGCTGCACTATCTCCAAATATTTGTGAATATCAGCTTCCTCTGTAAGAAAATGGAAAGCAGCCCGGTCATGCCAAAAATCAAATAGCTCACTAGTTTTAAATTTCGTTACATCTGACACCACCCATTTTACTTGTTGCGCCCTTTCTCCAAGACGATTTTTAGCCCGATCCAAAGCCTCAGAAGAAATATCCAGAACTGTAATATCCTGATAACCCAAATCCAATAAGTGATCTACAAAAAGGCTATCTCCTCCTCCTACATCTATTATTTTGGCTGTTTTAGGAATATTGAGCTCTTTAACAAAATCTAATGAATCTTGAGGTGTTGGTTGATACCAACTCACCTCATGCAATGCTTTAGTTTGGTAAATATTTTCCCAGTGTTTTTTACGATCAAATGCTTTCATTACGATTTCTTTAATTCTATTTCCTATCTAAAGGTCCTTTTTTCCATACGGAGGATCTAAATATATTGTTTTTCACAAAAATGATCGCTATAAAAAAACCTCCAAATCATATGACCTGGAGGCTTTTCTTATTCAATTCACTCAAATGTATCAGGCAATCTATTCTTTCATTAATATCTGTAATGCTCTGGCTTATATGGACCTTCCACTTTTACACCGATATAATCGGCTTGATCAGATGAAAGCTCATCAAGCTCCACACCAATTTTATCCAGATGCAGGCGAGCTACTTTTTCATCCAAATGTTTAGGAAGGGTGTACACTTGATTTTCATAACGCTCATTGTGGTTCCACAATTCGATTTGAGCCAAAGTCTGATTACAGAAGGAATTAGACATCACAAAAGAAGGGTGTCCAGTAGCACAACCCAAATTCACCAAACGGCCTTCAGCCAAAATAATAACATCATGGTCGTCTACAGTGTATTTATCTACTTGTGGCTTAATTACCTCTTTTGTATCTCCATGGTTTTTGATCAACCAAGCCATATCAATTTCATTATCGAAGTGCCCAATATTACAAACCACGGTTTTATCCTTCATCATTTGAAAATGACGCCCTACCACAATGTCTTTATTACCAGTAGTGGTCACAACAATATCAGCCTCTTTTACAGCATTATCCATCTTTTTGACTTCAAAACCTTCCATAGCTGCCTGTAGGGCACAAATAGGATCAATTTCGGTAACAATTACACGCGCGCCAGCAGCCCTTAAAGATTCTGCAGACCCTTTTCCAACATCACCATACCCTGCAACAACGGCAACCTTACCAGCAATCATCAAATCAGTAGCCCTTCTTATACCGTCTACCAAAGACTCCCTACAACCGTATTTATTGTCAAACTTCGATTTAGTCACCGAATCATTTACGTTGATGGCAGGCATAGTTAAAGTACCTTTCTCCATACGCTCATACAATCGGTGAACCCCAGTAGTGGTCTCTTCAGACAAACCTTTAATATTGGCTACCAATTCCGGATACCGGTCCAAAACCATATTAGTCAAGTCCCCACCATCATCCAGAATCATATTCAGAGGTTTTTTCTCATCCCCAAAGAATAAAGTTTGCTCTATACACCAATCAAACTCTTCTTCAGTCATCCCTTTCCAGGCGTAAACCGATATCCCGGCTGCAGCAATGGCAGCGGCAGCATGATCCTGGGTAGAAAAAATATTACAAGAAGACCAGGTCACTTCTGCCCCCAATTCTATCAATGTCTCAATTAACACCGCTGTTTGGATAGTCATGTGCAAACAACCAGCGATACGTGCTCCCTTTAAAGGCTTCTGCTCACCGTATTCCTTTCTTAGAGCCATTAAACCCGGCATTTCCGCTTCGGCAAGTTTAATTTCTTTCCTTCCCCAATCTGCCAGGGAAATATCTTTTACTTTGTATTTTAATTGAGTATCAATCATTTTTTATAGTGTAATTTATTTATTTCAAATAGATAAACGCCGCAAAATTAAAACATTAAGTATTTATAACTTCATAATATAACCTGAATTTGAAGAAAATTTTAAGATTTCAAACTTTGGAGAGAAAATAAGGTCCAAGAAAAAAGCATAAAGTGTGAATAAAATAACCATAACCACTTCACTTTTTCCTTCTCCTATTCTTCACCAAATTTGAAAATCATTCGATAAAACTAACTTCTTTTAAAGAAAAATATTGAACATTACTTTCCCTCTCAATTATTAACCTTCCAATAGGATCAATCCCCTTTATAAGTCCAGTGAAATAATCTTCCGCCAGAAAAGTGTGAGGTTCATTGTACCAATATAGACTTTCTAAATAATCCGGTCTGATCTTACTTTCACCCGATTCTTTTAACTGAAGGTAACGAACCTCAATTTTTTGAAGCATAGTTGATAAGACTTCTCTCAATTCAAAGGGGGATCCAACAATTTGAGTCAGGGATGTGGCTTTGGCAGTACTAAATTTTTCCTGATTAACATTTATTCCTACACCAACAACGGAAAATTCTATATTATTGTTTTTTAATGTATTTTCTATGAGGATTCCACCCAACTTTTTGTCAAAAAAATAAATATCATTGGGCCACTTCACTTTCAGCCCATCCCCTAGTAAAGGAAACAAGGTATCGTGTACACCAAGAGAAACAGCCATATTCAAAGCAAATTGCTGAGATATATTCAGGAAACCTGGTTTTAAAATTAAAGAAAAGGTTAAATTCTTACCAGGTTCAGCTTCCCACTGGTTCCCACGTTGTCCTTTTCCGGCAGTTTGTTGGTCGGTAATCACTAACGTTCCTTCAAAAGTGCCGCCTTTAGATACAAGAGCGGCCGCTATGTCGTTAGTAGAATGACAAGTTGGCAGAGAAATCACCTGTTTCCCTGCAAATAATGTATTGGCAAAGATTTTATGCAAGTATTTTTTATTAGCTTTGCTGTGCAATTTAGTAAGATGGGATGAAAGAAAAAAAATCTATGAGTTCAGAAGAATTAAGCAGACTTGTTGTTGAAGGGATGACAGAAAAAAAAGCTACCGATGTGGTGATTCTTGACCTAAGAAATGTGAAAGGAGCAGTAGCTGATTTTTTTGTAATAGGTACAGGAAATTCCGACACTCAGGTAGATGCTATTGCCGACTCAATTGATGAGCATGTATATAAAAATATTCAGGAGGATCCTTGGCATAGAGAAGGTAGAGAGAATAAAGAATGGGTACTGTTGGATTACGTAAATGTGGTAGCACATGTATTCAAAAGAGAAACCAGAGATTTTTTTGCTTTAGAAGATTTATGGGGTGATGCCGAAATCACATATATTGAGGAGAAAACCCAACCAAAACAGTCTTGAATCGTTAATTGAGTGTAATATAAAATAAGTTAAGTTTTCTTTATTTTTGACAGTATGACCGAAAATTCAAATAAGAAAAAAATAATACCAAAACCCCCTCGAAAAAACAATTACCAGCTTTGGATTATTCTTACTTTGCTCTTGGTTGTTTTGGGTATTACTTTCTTTAATAACCGAAGTGCAGTCGTTGAAATTAACCCTCACCGGTTTGAGCAAATGCTCCAAAGCAACGATGTGAGCAAGGTGGTAATGATACCGCAACAATCCAAGGTGGATGTAGAGGTTACACTTAGGGAAGAAGCATTACAAAAGCCAATTTATAGACAAGAATTAGAGGCAAGGAATCCTTTTTCACTAAGTCAGGGTGGAGGGCCGCATTATATCGTCACCTATCCAACGGCAGATATTTTTAATAAGAAATTCGAGGCGATTGAAAGCCAACTTCCGGCAGATCAGCAAATTGGTTATACTACCGATGAGCGTTCCGACCCATTAGCATGGTTTCTAAACTGGGGAATTTTTATCCTCATAATATTTGGTTTCTGGTTTTTAATGCGTCGTATGACAGGACAAGGAGGTCCTGGTGGACAAATTTTCAATATTGGAAAATCAAAAGCAACCCTTTTTGATGCGGAAAACAAAGTGAAAATCACTTTTAAAGACGTTGCCGGTCTTGATGAAGCCAAAGTTGAGATTGCTGAAATTGTGGACTTTTTAAAAAGCCCAAGTAAATACACCAAACTAGGAGGAAAAATCCCAAAAGGTGCATTATTGGTAGGCCCTCCGGGAACAGGAAAAACCTTATTGGCTAAAGCTGTAGCCGGGGAAGCTGCTGTACCTTTTTATACCCTATCTGGCTCTGATTTCGTGGAAATGTTTGTGGGTGTTGGTGCTGCAAGGGTAAGAGACTTATTTAAGCAAGCCAAAGAAAAAGCACCTTGTATCATTTTTATTGATGAGATTGATGCTATTGGTCGTTCCAGAGGAAAGGGCCAAATGCCAGGAGGAAATGACGAAAGAGAAAACACTCTGAACTCCTTACTGGTAGAAATGGATGGATTTTCAACCGATTCAGGAATTATCATCCTGGCAGCAACAAACCGTCCAGATGTTTTGGACTCTGCTTTACTACGTCCTGGGCGATTTGATCGCCAAATTAGCATCGATAAACCAGATATTGTTGGTAGGGAAGCCATCTTTAAGGTACACCTTGAGCCAATTACACTTCATAAAGATGTTGATCCTAAAAAATTAGCGGCTCAAACCCCAGGTTTTGCAGGTGCTGAAATAGCCAATGTCTGTAATGAAGCAGCACTTATAGCTGCTCGTAGAAATAAGAAAAAGGTAGAAGCACAAGACTTTCAAGATGCCATTGACCGGGTAATCGGTGGGCTGGAGAAAAAGAATAAACTTATTTCCCCGGAAGAAAAGAAAATTGTGGCCTATCATGAAGCTGGCCATGCCGTGGCAGGTTGGTATTTAGAACATGCTGATCCATTGGTGAAAGTAAGTATTGTCCCTAGGGGAGTAGCTGCCTTAGGATATGCACAATATTTACCAAAAGAGCAGTTCTTATACCAAACAGAACAGCTGGAAGACGAGATGTGTATGACACTTGGTGGTCGTGCAGCAGAAGAAATTATTTTCGGAAAAATATCTACCGGAGCCCTTAGTGATTTGGAAAGAATTACAAAGGTTGCCTACAGCATGGTTTCGGTGTATGGAATGAACAATAAAATCGGAAATATTTCATTCTACGACCCTAAACAATCTGAATATAGCTTCAATAAACCTTATTCTGATTCTACTGCCAGAACCATTGATGAAGAAGCTCGCAAGATTGTGGAAGATATGTACGAAAGAACCAAGAAACTCCTAATTAGTAAGCAAAAAGAATTAGAAATTATTGCTCAAGAGTTGCTGGAAAAAGAAATCATCTTCCAAAGCGATCTGGAACGTTTAATTGGTCCTAGACCCTTTAATAGACAAACCACTTATGAAGCTTACACTAAAGGAGAGCTTTCGGAGCAATCAGGAAATAAACCAGTTGAAAGTGAAAGCAAACCTAAAGTAGATAAAGAGCCCAAGGTGGAAAATGAATCCAAGGTGGAAAAAGAATCCAAAAAAGAGCCTGAAGAGCCTTCTGCGACCTAAAAAAACCTTGGTCAGAAAAAAGTAATATAAAAATCAGGCGGCTTACTCCGCCTGATTTTTTTTTATATTTGGAGATATTATGGAGTTTGGAATTAAAAGAAATTGAAACTTCGCAATTGATAATTCCTAATCTCTTTTAGAAAAAGGCTTTAACCTGCGTTTTATTTCAATTTTGGTTCAAGTATTTACTTAGTGCAGATTACTTTAACAGAGATTTTCTATAAGAAAAAGTATTTTTAGCGTTTTGAAATCAAACAATCAGCTTTTGAGTGTGATTTTTTCTATAGCCGGCAAATAACTTTGAATGACCTTTCAACTTGATTAAACGATAATTTAGGTCAATGCTAAATTTTTAAAAGCCCATTGATTAAGATTTCATTGAGGCAATGACTGAAAGCAAAATGATTGAAAAGAACATTACATTAGAAGAAGGTAAAAAAATATATTTTGCTTCCGACTTTCACTTGGGCACCCCCAATTCAAAAGACAGTCTGAAAAGAGAGCGTAAAATCATAAAATGGCTAAATAGCATTGAAGACAATGCTCAGGCCATTTTTTTACTGGGAGATATTTTTGATTTTTGGTACGAGTACAAACGTGCCATCCCTAAGGGATTTATTCGCTTTCAAGGGAAGTTAGCCGAACTGACAGACAAAGGTATTCCGGTGATCTTATTTACAGGAAATCATGACATGTGGATGTATGATTACTTTCCTAAAGAACTAAATATTCCCGTTTATAAAGACCCCTTAGTTATAAAAATAAATAACAAGACTTTTCTTTTAGGCCACGGTGATGGTCTTGGTCCAGGTGACAAAACTTACAAATTACTGAAGAAATACATTTTTAGAAGTAAAATATGTAAATGGGCCTTTGATCGACTTCACCCGAATATTGGAATAGGGATTGCCACCGCTTGGTCAAGAAGTAGTAAATCCCGTAATATGAAAAAGGGAGAGGATGAATTTATGGGTTACGAAAAAGAATGGCTCTATCAATATTGTAATGCCGAAGAAAAAAAGAATCATCACGACTTTTATGTTTTTGGCCATCGTCATCTTCCTTTAGATCTGGAAATTAATAAAAACAGTCGCTATATCAATCTTGGTGAATGGCTTAATTATTTTACCTACGGTGAATTTGATGGAGAAGAAATGCATTTACACACTTTTGAGAAAGAAAAAACGGGAATTAAATTAAGTGAATAAATGTCTAAATCTTTCAATTTCTTTTGGCCCAAACTTTCGAAACATCAATTCATTTTAACCTTTTTGGTACTTTCATCATTTTCAGCATTTTCCCAAGAACTAAAATTCCTTAAAAAGGTAAGGATTCCACTTATCCATCAGGTGGAAAAATCATCTGATCACCAGCTTTTAATTGCCGATCATAATGGTGATCTTTTAAAATACTCCTTAGAAGGAGAACTTCTTTATCAATTTCATTCTTCCAATTCAAGCCCTTATACCAGCATTGATGCTTCTAAAGGGCTTATATGCTATGCCTTTTCTCAAGATCTTCAAAAATATCAATCATACAATCGCTTTCTGGTAAAATTATCGGATCATAATTTTCGCCTGGACAACCTTGGCTACGTTACGGCAATGGCTCCCTCCAATGATCAACAACTTTGGATTTTCGATAGTAGTGACCTTAACTTGAAAAAATATTCCCCAGTCCTAAAAAGGGTCACTTTGGAGGTTTACTTCCAAAACCTTGATCACAATTTTGGGAATATTGATAAATTGATAGAATTTCAAAACTTATTGTTTCTACAAAATATCCAGGATGGTCAATTATTTATCTTAGACAATAAAGGTAATTTCTTGAGGGAATTGAAAATAACATCGAATGCTAGTCTTCAATTTAAGGGAGAAGACTTATACTATTTAAACCTTAATAAGGTAGTATTTCAAAACATCTACAGTCAGGAGAAACACACCATTACATTATCCCCGAAAAAAAATTATAATCAAGCACTAATGTTTGAGACAAAGCTGTTGCTTTTTGGTAAGGATTTCTTTGATATCTACGAGTTTAAGCCAACTTCTTTGTCAAAGGAATAAACAACAGCCCTACCATTCAATGGCCGAGCTGTTGTTTTAATTTCTTATTCACCTGCATAAATATTCAACACCTTCTTTTGAAGAATAAAAGTATATCTGGAAATCATAAGATCAATCTCAGCCCTATTCTTATTATTCAAACTTTCCATATAGGTATAGAAATCTACATCTCCATTCTCATACCTTGCTTTCGAGTATTTAAAAGACTCTTCCAAGGCCACTAAGTTTTCTTTGGCTGCCTGATAGGTCTCTTGGGCTGCAATCACATCCGTATAAGAACGCTGTAAGTTGTTGGTTAAATCGATCTTTGATTGCTGTAAATCCAAAAAGGCATTACTTCTAATTACCTTTGCCCCCTGAATATTCGTCTTGGTAGACATCCTGTTAAAAATAGGAATCCTTAAGGTAGCTCCAATAGACTGACTAAAGAAATCCTGTAACTGGTTAAAGTATGGAACAGACTCATCATCCCCATCTGTATAATTGGAAGAATACCTTGAACTGGCTGAACCAAATAAACTAATGGAAGGAAGAAGGTCCGCCTCAGCAATTTTAATATCTTGCTTAGCGGCCTGATGATTGTATTCAGCAATTTTCAATTCAGGAGAATAATTAATAGCTTTTTCATAGATCATTGAAAAAGAAGACACTCCAGCTTCTATCTCACCGTTTACTGATTCCACACCCTCAAACTCATAATCTCCATTTACATCCAGTTGTAATAATTGTAGCAAAGACAATTTATCCCTCTTTAAAGCATTTTCCTGCCGAACTCGATTCAAATTTTCACTGGCAATTTGAGATTTTAAATTATAGAATTCTTCCAAATTACTTACTCCGGCATCTGCCCGTTTTTGAGCTCTCTCCATCTGTCCCGTTAAAAGATTTAACCGATCTTCGGCAATTCGAATATTTTCTCTGTCTGTTAAAACCTGTAAATACAATCCCAAAACTGAACGGCGTGTGTTATCTGCATTACTCTGAACATTTTCTTCAGCAGATTCTTTCTCCAATCTTCTCTTCTTTAATAAACGATGATTCTTCATTCCATTAAAAACATTCAATTCAGCAGAGAGACGCGGGCTTGAAGTACTTGTAGTAATGTCCTCAAGGCTAAAAGTTGTATTATCAAAGAAAACTCCATAATTGGTACTATAATCTATGGCAGCATTTAAATTGGGCAAAAAATTATATTTACTTTGTTGCTCCCTGGCTTCGGCACCTATTACATTGTTTCGGGCCTTTTGAATATCCAGATTATTTTCAAGGGCTATTTCTATACATTGATCCAGAGTAAGCTTTTGCTGAGCATCAGCTTTCTCCAAACTTAGCCCAAGCAACAAAACCGCCAGAGCAAAAACACGAAAGGGTCTATTTATTCTCATAGGTAATAACTTTTTAAAAATTTTTTAAAACTGATTTTTCAATTGGTATGCCATAGGACTAAAAGCGCCTATTATGAGAATAGAAAAGGTTTTTAAAATAAGAAGGTGTACGGATATATAACAATTACTGTCCATTTTCGGAACAATGCGGGCACTTAGGATTTTTCTGAATATGGATTAATTAAAATTGACTATAACCTGATTTAGTAGATTTAGGAAGGAGGTGAACTCGGTTGAACCTTGATAAAACTAAATTTCTTTTAGATCTTGATTATTAACAATACCTATGTTTTTCTTAGTTTCTGGTGTTACTTGAGGCTAGTATCAGTATTATTTTCACCAAAAATAAAAGGCAATGATTACTTTATATTCCCAAAAAAAGGGGTCTTAGTAAAAAAAATTTTAGGTGAAAAATTTTTAAAAAATCATCTCCCGTAAAAAATAACGGAACTTTTTACTTTTAACTTTGTAGTCTGGTATAATTTCCCATCCAAGAATTTAAAACAATCTTTAGAAGTGCTTCCTTGAAAAGAGGCCTGCGTTATTTCTAGTTTATTTCTCTGTTGCTGATGCTCAATATAAGCATTAGATGCAATATCGAATAGCAGAAAAGCACCTACAAGTACTCCGAGAGCAATAATCCATTTCTTTTGGCCGGAATTAGGTTGGTTTTTCATGAGGCTTTCATTTTGCTTGCCATATCCTTATTCAGACTGGACAACTACAATGCCAAAAAGTTACCCCCTAAAAATATTTACTAAAAAATAACATTATCACAAGGTTTATTTACAATTTGAAATAAATTATTAATACCTGAACTTTTGACCTTTTTTTAGGATTTAGCAGTTATTTTCAACCTATTAGCCTAATTAATCCCTGTTTTTCATTCTTAAATTAAGTTAGAAATAATTAATTTTTTGTATTTACTTTCAAATATACACTTTACCAAGACCATTAAATTTTGTTCAAAAATGAACATCATCGGTTCATTTTC
>NZ_SMMB01000289.1 GCF_009711365.1 Xanthovirga aplysinae
ACACTAAAAAGAATGAGAGATTATGCCAAAGTTGGCATGACTACAAAGGAGCTGGATGAATATGGAGGACAAATATTAAAAGAATATGGGGCAAAATCAGCACCACATGAAACTTATGGTTTCCCAGGTTGGACCTGCATAAGTATCAATAATGAAATTGCTCACGGAATCCCTTCAGCCCAAAAAATCCTAAAAGAGGGAGACCTTATCAACATTGATGTGTCTGCCGAGCTAGATGGATATTGGTCAGATAATGGGGGCTCATTTGTTTTAGGGAAAGATATTCATAATCACCAACCTCTTGTTGATGCATCCAAACAAATATTATTCAAAGCGATCAATAACATCAAAGGAGGAGTTAAAATAGCTGACATAGGCCATATTATAGAATCGGAAGCTAAGAAATCCGGCTTTAAAGTAATTAAAAACCTGGCTGGACATGGAGTGGGTAGAAGTTTACATGAAGAACCAGTAAATATTTTAAACTATAGAGATAAATTAAATCGACAAAGATTTAGAAAAAATTCTGTGGTAGCCATTGAAACTTTCATATCAACAGATTCTACAATTGCTTTAGAATTAAGTGATAATTGGACTTTGGTTGGAAACAGAGGAGGATATGTGGCCCAACACGAACATACCATTGTGGTGACAGATGGAAAACCAGTTATTTTAACTGATTCGAATAAAATCTGGGATTAATAAAGGCTATTATAAAATGCTGCTCTTGGTTTACTCAAAAAGCCAAGGCACAATTTATTCTATAATCTTAATCTTGATAATCATCACAAACAAAAATTGTCACGTTTTTTTGATTCAAATTGTCTTTAAGGATGAATCATAATGAAACTGAAAAATTGGAAGATTACACTAACATACTGTTCCCGTATGCATATAATATCTTAGGTTCATCTGAAGATGCGAAAGATGCAATTCAAGACATCCTACTAAAATACCTCACTACTCAAAAAGAAAATATAGAAAATAAGGTTG
>NZ_SMMB01000674.1:0-1642 GCF_009711365.1 Xanthovirga aplysinae
CCTACTTACACAGTTTTCCGGATAGTGTCACACTATCCGAAAAACTGTGCCCAGATTAAATGGTGGCTACTAAACCTAATGGCAACGGACCTCCCATGTTCTTACTTCCTCCTTCTATTAGCAGGGCAGCCCTATGACTCCGGCAGCCCCTGCTCCTTTCCGCGACTATTAATCCACAGCAAATAACAAGGTTTTGACTCCTTAAAGTCCTCCCCTAGCTACAATCACCATTCAAAGGCACTATCTCTTCCTTCACCATGCATAAGAGCTTGCTAGTTCGATCCTAAGAACTTTTATGACTGTAATTGATATTAGTTTTTTTCATTTAATTAGGTTTTCCTGCCTTACGCGCTTTTGCGTTCATACATTGTTAGCCATTGGCATTTTTATTTCAGATTCCCAGGGTCATTAAGTGTTTTACCTTATGATAAATCAGAGATGCTTTTATACACGCTTTCAATTCTTCAACAGGAATATTCTGTTTTAACTGAAAGATAATAGCCCGTTTTCCTTCATATTGAAATTTCTGGTCGAAAATTAATCTAAACGTATCTACCAATCTACTTGTACATTGAAAATACATTGCATATTGATGGGGTGTTTTTTCTTTCCAATCTATTCTTAAGGTACTCCCATTTTTGGTAACAAAACTTGGTTCTCCCCACTTTATTGTTTCCTCTAGTTTTTGAATGCCTTCTTCTTCCGCTGTTTCAATGACTAATTCTCGCAACCTTTGCAATTTTTCCCGAACAAAGTCGGGATAATTGGCAAATACCTCCTCCACTTTTGGATCTGTTATAACTTCTAATTTTCTCATTCTAACTATTTACGTCTACATAAAAGTCCCCTTCTACATTTGTTGGATCTTGGGCTTTTTCTCTAATAATCTCAAATTCGGCAGTATAGATTCTATCTAAAAACATTTCCCAAATTTTTGACCAATATTTTACAATCAATCTTTTAACTAATTCTCCTTTGACAGTTGTTTGTATGACATTCATCTTAATGTGGTTTAACATAGGCCTTGTATATAATTGGCTACAACGGCCCGGCTGGCTGCTGTGTTTTATGATATCGGCTTTCGTTAGTTGGCAAAGAATGGCTGCTCGCCATTGTTGTAGTTCGTTTTACTCCCATTCAGATTTTAAGATTGAGTAAAAATCTACGCTTATTTTTTCTCCATTTTTAATTTCAGATTCTCTCATTGTCCCTTCGTAACTAAAATTAATTTTTTCCAGAGCATTTTTACATTTTATATTTTGACTTACGACATAACCTTCAATTCTATTTAAGTTTAATTCTGTAAAGCCAATTTCAAAAAGTTTTGGCATTACTGCCTTCATTATTCCTTTGCCCCAAAATTCTTGTAATAACCAAAATCCAATTTCCGCTTTTTTGTGCTTTTTATCTAAACCATTAAATCCTCCTGCACCGCAAAATTGATTTTCTTCTTTGTCATATATACTCCACCAAACTCCTGTTCCACTATTCTTTAAATCCTCGTACCACTCCATTTGTTCTTTAGTTGCTTCAAGCGTAGGGAAGTGTACATCATAATATTTGGTAATATTAGGGTTTGATAATCCCCTATGAATATTTTCAATATCTGAGGAAATTATTTCTTTCAAAATGTAATTTTTCG